>CADACU010000014.1 GCA_902786545.1 uncultured Anaerovibrio sp. | reverse complement strand
ATCCATACTCTTGATCTTGGCGGCCACAGCCATACCTAAAATTCGATGCTGTTCAGCCGTCAGATGAATCCCATCCGGCATTCCCGGTACCTTAATATATTCACCGGCATCCAGGAATTCTACTCCGTTACGGGCAGCCATCTCCTTAAAGAGAGGCCCCAGCTCCCGCGAAGCAGCATTCTTTGGCGCAAAAGAATTCTTGGTAGCCATTACCGGTACCGGAGCAATGACCAAAATCTTTGGTACACCGTAGCCGTACCATTCCTTCTCCGGGTCACAGCTCAGCTTAATCATCTGTACCAATTTCTCCACATTGGCCGTAACTTCTGCCGGTGTCTTATGGAACCGCACCTTGATATCATTAGTCCCCAGCATAATTACCACCACATCAAGAGGAATATGGCTCTTGATAAGCGGCATCAAGGTTGGTCTGCCGTTAAAATTCAACAGACCTTCTTCAATAATAGTATACTCTTTGCCCAATTCCTTCTGCAGCACCCCTGGCCAGCGTACATCACTTGGCCACCGCTTGACTCCTGGTCGCTGGGTGAAGCCCCAGGTATTGGAATCCCCATAGCACATAATGCGGATTTTTTCCCCAGGACCGCCCATGGACGCAAAGCAAGAGGCACAGGTGCCCAAAACCAACAGGCACACCGTCAAAATTATAGAAATTTTCTTAAACATACTCATCACACACCTTACTTCTTGTAAATCTTGATAGCCACATCAAGCTCTGGCAAGAAAGTATGGTTGGTGTGGTCATAGGTCCGTACTTCCATACGGTCATCATACAAATAATAAGACTTGGTCCAAATAGCCGGATACTTGTTATAGCCATCCCGGCTCTTGCTGTACATATAGCCGGTACCCAAGGTAGCCGGGTTATGAATATTTGGAACACCGTTTACATCATAGGTATACAGATTTGGATCTCGACTACTCTCGTTGAATACCCCCAGATGGAGATGACCGGAAATCCAAGCCATGATCTGTGGGTTATCCCCCACAATATCTCGCACCATGGCCTTTGGCTGAGCCATAAAGCCCGGGTGGTTTGGCCAAGCCATACCGTACTTATCCCAAGTCCCTTCCAAGGAACCATGGAAGAATACCAAGGTTGGCTTATCCTTGTTATCATTCAAATCTACCTCCAACCAGGCCAACTGGTCTGGTGACATACAGGTCAAGTAGGTAGTGTGCAAATCATCCGGAGAAAGATATACCAGATGATAAGGTCCCAAGTCCTTGGAAAAATACAGAGCGTTCATCTTGAACTGTTTTTTGAACCGCTCCAGCTTCATAGCCCGCTCATCCGGACCACACTGAAAATGCCCGCCCCGGTTGGTATAATCTGAATACATATAATCATGGTTGCCGGTAAGCACATACCGCGGTGCCTTAATATGATCCAGAACAGCCGATGCTGCATTCAGCTCCGCCTGGTCGCCAATATCATGCACCACATCACCGGTTACCACCACCTGGTCCACATCGGACCAGGTATTTATTTCCTCAATAGCCGCAATCTTCTCCGGATCCCGTTCACTTGGGCAATGTACATCGGTCAGTACCACGAACCGATGATATTTTTCACCGGGTGCTGCGCCCACCTTTTTCGGATGAAAAAGGTTGCTGAACATCAAGCCGGATACCGCCCCTGCCGACAAGCCCAAAAACTTCCGGCGGCTGATGGCCTGCTGCCATATTTTTTTATCCATAAGGCAATGCCTCCTATACAAAACTTAATATCTTGGGATTAGAAGCTCCAAATTAGGTGGATTCTGGAATACTGTGGTGCCGAATCACCCTTTTTCCAAGTGCCATAGGACCCACCATCCCAATAATTCGTTGCCTTACGCCCAATGGACTGATAGGCAGCCACCCGGAGATTCCGCCGGAGAATATAATCTCCCCAGAGTACAAAGCCATCAATACCGATGTTATCTTTAATACCCATACTTACATCGTTTACGCCGTTAAGGGCAGAAGCATACAGGTTACCTGGCTCAAGCTTGATATAGTCAAGACCAATGGTCCAAGAACCAGGTACGGCCCGGTCAGACCCCTTATACCGCAGGCGGAAGAACCGGCCCACCGCTCCATTGGCGTAGTTCTTGGTAAAGTCGGCCGCCAGACGCCAGTCACCGTAACGGGTACTGAAACCCAGGCCCCGCATCTTGTAGTTTTCATCCCCAGCCGCTTTATCCTGCAACTCGTTCAAGAAGAAGCCATAGGCGGTGGTTACAGGACTAAGCTTATGCTTGCCTAAAATCATAAAGTTCTTTTCTAGTGACTTATGCTTTGAATCGCCTAAGAAAACTTTATTAGCGGCATTAGTTGGATGATTCCAATACTTACCGTATGTATCAGCTGCTCCCCAATCGCCGTACCATACTTCCCAATTTTCTTCACGCCCAAAAGCCAAACGGACACCATCATAGAAACCGGAAGAATTGGCATCGGACCAATAATGGGTTGCCAAAATACTTGGCCCCATGCGCCCCACTTGGATGGAATTGTCCCCCAGGAAATGGTTCTTCTTCACGTAGAGATTCATCAGTACATTGTTGTCAGCGGCATTGTAGTCATCATACCGCTGGTCACCATAACTAAAGTTTGGCAAAGAAGTATTACGAGTGGAGGTACCCATATTATTATCAGACATAAAGGCATATTTGGCCCCCACCATCCAGTCCTTGTCAAAGCTGTAGTGACCAATGAGCTGTACCGACTCGGTAATGGTGGTGTGCTTGCCTATATTTTGATTGATAGCCTTTACCCGCACATCACCGGACAGCTTCAGCTTCCGGCCCACATTGGACTTATCCTTTTCCTTCTCGATTTTTACATTTTCATTTTTTGCTTCAGCCACCTGGGACCGCAGGGCTTCCACCCTTGCTTTCAGCTGCTGAAACCGGATATCTTCTCCGTCCTGAGACTCGGCAGCCAAAGCAGTGCCAGCGAATCCAAGACTTAATGAAACCAGCATTGCTGCTGCTAAATATTTTTTCATTACATTCACTTCACTTTCTTTTATACTGCTTATCAGAACTTGGTAGATACGGACAAGGAGGTGTAATCCGGCGCCTTGTCCCCGGTATCGGTAAACTTGGTATTAAAGGACTGCTTGCCTTCGATGAAGATATT
This sequence comes from uncultured Anaerovibrio sp., assembly GCA_902786545.1. Classification (GTDB taxonomy): domain Bacteria; phylum Bacillota; class Negativicutes; order Selenomonadales; family Selenomonadaceae; genus Anaerovibrio. The sequence goes on along the minus strand of CADACU010000014.1, from coordinate 51,916 downwards.
CTTCCCTGGTACCCACTGGAAACCAAAGACAAAGGCATTAATATTATCGGCTACCAAAGTCATATCACTGGACAGCTTGTTTCCAGCCAAAATGGAGAAATATTCCGTGCCGGCACTATTCTTCCGGCTATACGGCGAACCAACCCGGCTGTAATCCAGATTCAGACCAAAGGAACCCTTCTGCTGGATATCAGCCCCCCTATACCGCAGGCTGATATAGGTCGCATCCTGATGGGCGTTGAAGCAACGGTTCTGCATATAGTCGCCCAGCAGGGTAACAGTGTCACCAAACTTATGCTTAAAGCCAATACTCCATAAATCATGCTTAGCACCATCCCACGGGAAGTTAGGACCACTAACCAAAACTGGAGGATCCTGATTATCATCATAGATAGGTGTACCCATCAATTCAGATGTCATAAGGGCATTCTTATTGGCCGTCTTATACTGATGGAGCCAAGAAGCATAAACTGTAGACTTATCATCAAACTGATGCTTGCCCGTGATAAACAGGGCATCGCCGATTCCCTTACTGAAATAGTACGGGGCAGCTCCACCGACTACATTTTTATCGTAGGAATCCTTGGCCGTCGTTGCACCACCTACATACTTAGGATATTCCTGCGTCGGGGCAAAGTTGGCATAACCAATGGTAATATTGTCCTTGCCACCCCTTAGATCAAAGCTGGCCTTCACACCGTCAATACCGCCACTGGCTTCCGCATCAGACCAGAAGCCGGTGGCACCGAAGGTATGGCCGAAACGACCCACTGTCAGGGTCGATCCAAACACCCTATCCATTTCCACATAGGCATCAGAAATCCAGTTATTGTCTGCTGCTTTATAATCCGGATAAGCATAAGAATACACATTCGCACCATTTGGTCTGAACAACGCATCAGAATGGCTCGTGGTCAGGCCGTATTCGTTATTATTCATAACAGCCCAGCGTCCCTTGAACCGCATGGTGTCTCCCACTGGATGCTCAACAGATACCCTAAACCGTTGGGTAAATACATCCTCATGATCCACCTTGGCATACTTGGTCCTAATATCACCGTGGACGTTCCATTCCTTAGACCGCTCCACATCCTTGGCCTTCTGATATTTATGCTTGGCCTTTTCCACCTTCAACACCTGCCGCAATTCTTTGATCTCGGCCCGCAGGGCGTCCAACTGCTCCGGCGTTGGAGCCGCACTGGCCACGGCGGCAATATTTAAGGAGAAGGCAGCACTCAGCATCATAGCAATATATTTCTTACTGTTTTTCATATCTCTTCCCCCTCCCTTAGAATTTGGCCGTTAAAGCAATAACTGTCATATTATCTGCTTTTTCAGTTACCCGGTCCAAATCCGCACTTATATTATAGGTGTAACCCTTTCCTTCTTTTGTTCTACTGTGCGGAGCCAACAAATTGTAGTGAGTATATTTACCAGCAAATGTCTGCAAAATGCTAAGCTTAACATTCTTGGTAATCATGTAATTAAAGCCCAAAACCGGCCCTCTAACACCCTCAGATACCAAAATATCATCCGCAATAGATAACGTATTGTACAAAGAATTTCTACCAACATAATAATCATTGGATATTAAATTAGATGTGGTGTTATTAGTATAGGTAAAATACGCATCCATTCTGGCCGCAGGGTCTATATTCCGCCAATCCAGGTTAATGCCAAAGGAACCCTTGTCCCCCCATTTGGCTTCCTTATACCGCAAACTGATATATTCCGACTTCTGGCGACCAAAATCAAACCTCTTGTAATGCTGCTTGGCATCCGCCACAAGATCATTTGTAGGAGCGGCAGAAGCTGATTTAGTAGTCGCAGTTGCGCCATCAGTCAAGTACGATGAATGTTCACAGGCATTAAGCACATAATCACCAAGCAAGGTAAGATTTGGCGTTATTCGCACAGTAACACCAATCCCACGCATGTCATAATCATTTGGATTGTACCAATAATATGGTGTATATGGACTTCCAGTCTCTATAAGCTTGCTTTGGCCATTATTCATTTCCTTTATCCACGTACCATGGAGAGTTACCGCCGGTCCCAAATTAACCTTACCGCTTACAAATAACGCCTTTTCCAGTGGTTTGCGCTGTAATTCGCTATAACCGACCCCGCCAGTAGCATCGAAGCCATTTGCATAAGCGGAATTACCAGTTGCGTTAACAACGTTTAATTCCGGAACAGTCTGCTGAGGTCCAAAATTGGCAAAGCCAATCGTCAATGCACCCACCTTGCTGCTCCAATCCAGCTTTGCACCATCAATGCCACCAAAGGCATCCTCATCACCCATCATACCAGTGGCACCAAAGGTCTGACCAAAACGGCCGATAGTTATTTTGTCAGCCCCCAGGAATTTCTTTACCTGTAAATTAGCATCAGACACCCAACTGCCGTCCGTAGACTGCAAATCCGGATACATCTTTTGTATTAAGGTTGAATTCGGAATATACGTGTTAATTTTATGGGCAAAATGTTCTGAGGTACCCAATGCATTATCATTCATCAATCCCCACCGGGCATACACGGATACCTTTTCACTCAAATCGTGCTTTAAGGCAATGCGTCCACGCTCATACCATCTAGCACCATTTCCGTCATAAACATACTTTATCCGGGCATCACCGGACAGAGTCAGCTTGTTTGGCTCTTTTTTCAGCTTGGTTTTTTCTTCCTTGATAGTTCCAACTCTGCGTCAGCGTCACTGGCATGAACAGCCGGCATGTTGCCGCCTGACAGGCTCAATCCAAGCATTGCAATGGCAATGGCCTTGGAGAGCCGGCTAATCTTACTAGCCATATTCATCCCCCATTTTACAATTTACCGCCCCTGCGGTTTATTCTCTGAGCTCGAAAAAATAATTTAGTATAAGACCTGTGTGTTACCACTTAAGCCTCATCTAACCCGACATTACCCTTCGGGTTGAATCTCACCCGCCCTTCGGGCACCCTCCCCATAGGTGAGGGCTTTTCTTGCCTTCCCCTCTGGGGAAGGTGCCGAGCTACGCGAGGCGGATGAGGTTCTATATGTCGTCAGGCATTCAAAAAGCCTTAGGCTGATAGATGAGGTTTATTTCAAAATCTTCCCTCCCTTTTATTTAACTGTGAGCTCATTAACTCTCCATGATGTATGATAAATATTTTTAGCCCATACTAATCATCCACCATATTTCCTTTAGTATAGATTAAATAATTATTAAAAAAAATCAGCATCAGTCCTACATCTTTGTAGGACTACCCAACTAAAGTCATTTATTAAATAATAATTATTTTTTATATAAAAAGGCTATTGTTACAATATTGTAACAATAGCCTAAATTTTCCAACAATTTTGTTTCAAATTCTTTCTTTTTCTTTTTTATTATTGATTATTATTTGTAGGACTTTTTGGAAGTAGTTGTAAGAGACATCTATTTATATTTTTTAATAATTTTTTAATTTTTCCAAAAATATAAACGATTTTTTAAAACCAGTCCATTTCGTATCTTTTTCACTAAGATTTAGCGGCGTACCATCCAACAGTTGGTAGCCGGTCCCCGCGGGAGTACCGTTATAGGCTCCTGTCAGCTCCGGCCAGATAATACCAATATCCGGATCATTCCAAGCCAGGCCCCCTTCATCCTCTGGATGATAAAAATCCGTGCATTTGTAGGCAAACTTAGCCCGCTCCGACAGCACTAAAAAGCCGTGGGCAAAGCCCGGTGAAATATAAAACTGCTTGTGATTATCCTCGGACAGCTCAGCACCAAACCACTGGCCAAAGGTGGGACTATTTTGCCGCAAATCCACTGCCACATCGAAAACCCGGCCTTCCATAACCCGCACCAGCTTTCCCTGAGGATGCTGTTTTTGAAAGTGCAGCCCCCGGAGGACGCCCTTGCTGCTCATACTTTCGTTGTCCTGCACAAAGGTCATATCCAGTCCGGCGGCAATCATATCCTGCTGGTTATAGGTTTCGGTGAAATAGCCCCGACTATCACCATACACTGCCGGAGTAATAATATATAGGCCCTCAATCGGCACTTTTTCAACTGTAATTTTTCCCATATAATTCTCCTACTACGATAATAAAATACATCCACCTTTCGGGCTGGACCTCCCCCGAACATATAATTCCCTTCGGGTTTAACCTCACCCGCCCTTCGGGCACCCTCCCCAAAGGGGAGGGCAGTGTTACCAGCCTTCTCCCATGGAGAAGGTGCCGAGCCTGCGATGCGGATGATGTTCTATATGCCGCAGGCATTCCTTCAAAAGAGTTCCCTTCGGGTTGGACCTCACCCGCCCTTCGGGCACCCTCCCCAAAGGGGAGGGCTTTATTCCCTGCCTTCCCCTCTGGGGAAGGTGGCACACGAAGTGTGCCGGATGAGGTTCTATATGCCGTCAGGCATTCCTTCACAAACCTTAATAGCCTTTTCCCAATATGAACTTTACCTCACGGTCTATTTCTGTACATACTTCATAAAAATGTTTCCAAATATCCGTATTTGTAAATCTTAAAACTGTAATACCCTGCATATTTAGATATTCAGTCCGTTTCTCATCATACCTTAGACTATTATCTTCATAATGCTGGCCACCATCAAGTTCAACAATCAATTTCACACTTGCACAATAAAAATCAGCAATATAATTACCTATTGGCTTTTGACGATGAAATGACGGGCTGTATGTTCTGAGAAAATCATACCACAAATGCCGTTCTTCTTTTGTCATTTCTTTACGCAAAATTTGTGATTTTTGTTTTAAATCTTCACGATAGGTTATTATTCCCATATAACTAGCTTGCTTCCCTTCGGGGTTAACCTCACCCGCCCTTCGGGCACCCTCCCCAGAGGGGAGGGCAGTGTTACCAGCCTTCTCCCATGGAGAAGGTGCCGAGCCTGCGATGCGGATGAGGTCCTATATGTCGTCAGGCATTCCTTCAAAAGAGTTCCCTTCGGGGTTAACCTCACCCGCCCTTCGGGCACCCTCCCCAGAGGGGAGGGCTTTATTCCCCGCCTTCCCCTCTGGGGAAGGTGGCACACGAAGTGTGCCGGATGAGGTTCTATATGCCATCTGGCATTCCTTCACCTTCCTATTTCTTTTAAATACCGCCCTACTGCATCCTGCCAGGTTGGCAGTAGCACAAACCCATTTTCAATCAGCTTTCCCTTATCCAGCCGGCTATTAAACGGCCGCTTGGCCTTGCTTAAGCCGTACTCCGCCGTAGTCACCGGCACCACCTTAGTAGACAGGCCAGCCTGCCGATAAATCTCACAGGTGAAGTCATACCAGCTGATATAGCCCCCTTCGTTGGTGGCATGATAATAACCATATTTATCACTTTCCAGCATATCCACCAGTAACCGGGCCAAATCAAAGGTATATGTCGGGGTGCCAATCTGGTCGTTCACCACCCGTACCATATCATGATTTTCGGCAACCTTTAGCATAGTCTTGATGAAATTCTTGCCGTTTTTGCCAAACACCCAGGCAATCCGTACAATAAAATATTTATCCAGCAGCTGGCTGACAGCTTTTTCCCCCGCCAGCTTGGTTTCACCATAGTAATTCAATGGGGCATACGCCTGGCAATCCGGCTGCCAAGGCGCATCCCCCTCGCCGCTGAACACATAGTCCGTACTCAAATAAATCAGCTTGCAGTCCGCCTGTCGACAGGCCTGAGCTATATTTTCCGTACCGGTAACATTTACCGCCCATACCTTGGCTTGTTTGTCGGCATCCTCGGCCGCATCCACCGCCGTCCAGGCCGCACAGTGCACCACTCCGTCAGGCTGTAAGTCGGAAATAGTCTTTTCCACCGCCGCTCCATCAGTAATATCCAACGACACATATTCCATGGTCTGGATACCATCCCCGTCCTGCTCACCGGTATACGCCGGAGCAATGTCCGAACCGACAGGGATATGCCCCCGTTTATGCAATTCGTTTATTACATCGTGGCCCAGCTGTCCCGCCACCCCAGTAACTAAAATTTTCATTTCAGCAGTGGCCTCCACCAGTCTTCATTGTCCAAATACCACTTAATTGTCTTCTTTATTCCATCGGCGAATTTCGTCTCCGGCAACCAGCCCAAATCCCGATGAATTTTCGTTGGGTCAATGGCATACCGCATATCATGCCCCTTGCGGTCCGTCACATAGGTAATCAGGCTTTCCGGCTTACCCAGCTCCTGGCAAATCAGCTTTACAATATCAATGTTACGCATTTCATTGTGCCCGCCGATATTGTAAATCTCTCCCACAGCACTTTTATGAATAATCAAATCAATAGCCCGGCAATGGTCTTCTACATAGAGCCAATCCCGCACATTAACTCCTTCGCCGTACACCGGCAGGGGCTTATCCGCCAAGGCATTGGTAATCATCAATGGAATGAGCTTTTCCGGAAAATGGTACGGTCCATAGTTGTTGCTGCACCGGCTAATGGTCACCGGCAATCCATAGGTGCGGTGATACGCCATTACCAGCAAATCAGCCCCCGCTTTGGAGCTGCTGTATGGTGAACTGGTATGTATCGGGGTTTCTTCCGTGAAAAACAAATCCGGCCTATCCAACGGCAAGTCCCCGTAGACCTCATCCGTAGACACCTGATGATACCGCTTTATGCCATATTTTCGGCAAGCATCCATCAACACAGAGGTACCGATAATATTGGTCTGCAAAAAAATCCCCGGATCCTCAATAGACCGGTCCACATGACTTTCCGCCGCAAAATTTACCACCATATCCGGATGTTCTTCTTCAAACAATTTATCCACTGCCACCCGATCACAAATATCCGCCTTGACAAAGCGAAAAGCGGGATTATCCATTATTGGCTCCAGCGTGGATAAGTTTCCGGCATAGGTCAGCTTGTCCAGACAAACGATTCGGTAATCAGGGTGGGTCTTTAGCATATAGTAAACAAAATTACTGCCAATAAACCCGGCTCCCCCGGTAACAATTATAGTCATATTTATTCCTCTTATCTATTATGTATAATTACCCCCACCGGTCTTTCGACCACCTCCCCCAAGGGAGGCAAGTATCGATAGCACCAACCCCTACTCGGCCTCTCTTAGGGAGGCAAGTATGATAGCACCCCTACTCGGCTCCCCTGAGGGGAGCTGTCACGAAGTGACTGAGGGGGTCACATCAATATATTTTCCATCCAGGACATCCTTGAGATATTGGCCATACTGGTTTTTCTTCAATACTTCATACACCCTCAGCACATCCTCTTTGGTAATCCACCCGTTCAGATAAGCAATTTCCTCCAAACAGGCAATCTTACGATGCTGGTGGCTTTCCACCGTCTTGACGAAATTGGTTGCATCCACCAAAGATTCATGGGTTCCGGTGTCCAGCCAAGTGAAGCCCTGTCCCAATAGCTCCACATTCAGCGCTCCCCGGGACAGATAAATTCGATTTAAATCGGTAATCTCCAGCTCTCCCCGAGCACTTGGCGTTAATGACTTGGCATAGTCCACTACCTTGTTGTCGTAAAAATATAATCCCGTAACACAGTAATTGCTCTTTGGGTTCGTCGGTTTTTCCTCAATGGATACTGCCTTGCCCTGCTGGTCAAATTCCACAATACCAAACCGCTCCGGATCGTCCACATAATACCCAAATACAGTGGCTCCCCGGCCGGTTTCCGCATTATTCACCGCCGCTAACAGGCGCTTGGTAAGGCCGTGTCCGGCAAAGATATTATCCCCCAGCACCATGGCTACGGTATCATTGCCAATAAAGTCCTCACCAATAATAAAGGCCTGCGCCAAGCCATCCGGGCTAGGCTGTACAGCATAGGACAACCGCACCCCAAACTGGCTGCCATCCCCTAACAGGGACTGGAAGCGCGGGGTGTCCTGTGGTGTAGAAATAATAAGAATATCCCGAATGCCAGCCCGCATCAGCACCGACATGGGATAATAAATCATTGGCTTGTCATAAACCGGTAACAGCTGCTTGGAGGTTACCATGGTAAGGGGATAGAGCCGGGTGCCCGACCCTCCCGCCAGAATAATACCCTTCATAAACGAACTCCTATTAAATACCCTTCGGGTAAAACCTCACCCGCCCTTCGGGCACCCTCCCCAGAGAGGAGGGCTTTTTTTGCCTCCCCCTATGGGGAAGGTGCCGAGCTTGCGACGCGAAGCCCTAAAGGACTAGGCGGATGAGGTACATCCCAACGGGCTATTAAACATTAAAGCGGAAATAGGTTACATCGCCGTCCTGCATAATGTAGTCCTTGCCTTCCAGACGGACCTGTCCCTTTTCCCGGGCCGCCGCCGTAGAACCGGCCGCAACCAAATCGTCGTAATTCACAATCTCAGCCCGGATAAAGCCCCGCTCAATATCGGAGTGTATTTTGCCGGCCGCTTTTGGTGCCGTGGTCCCCTTGACAATAGTCCAAGCCCGGCATTCATCCGGTCCAGCCGTAAGGAAGGTCATCAAGCCCAGCAAATCAAAGGCAGCCTTTATCAGCTTTTCCAACCCTGACTCCTGCAAGCCCATATCAGCTAGGAACTCCTTGGCCTCCGCCTCATCCAGCTCAGCAATCTCCGACTCCACCCGGGCCGAAATAGTCACCACTTCGGCCCCCTCGGTTTTGGCATATTCCTTTACCCGTTGTACATGGGGATTATCCGTGTCAGCAGTGGTTACCTCATCTTCGCTAACATTGGCCACAAACAGAGTTGGCTTTAGGGTAAGGAAATTCATTTCCTTGATAATTTCCTGTTCATCATCAGTCAAACCTACACTGCGGACGGTCTTGCCCTCGTCCAGTGCCGCCTTGATTTTTTCTAATACAGGAATTTCCGCTTTGGCTTCCTTCGCCCCGGACTTGGCCAGCTTGGTTACCTTCTGCAGACGGCGCTCCAGCACCTCCAAATCCGCCAGACAGAGCTCAGTGTTAATGATTTCAATATCACGGATAGGATCAATGGAGCCTTCCACATGAGTAATATCCCCATCATCAAAGCAACGAACCACCTGAGCCACTGCATCCACTTGACGAATATGCTCCAAAAACTTGTTGCCCAAGCCCTCACCCTTGGACGCCCCTTTTACCAGACCGGCAATATCCACAAACCGAAAAGCCGCCGGCGTAGTTTTCTTGGAGTCATACATTTCGTGCAGAACCTGCAGACGCTGGTCCGGCACCTCCACAATACCTACATTTGGCTCAATGGTACAAAACGGGTAATTGGCCGCTTCAGCCCCCGCCTTGGTGATTGCATTAAATAATGTGCTCTTGCCCACATTTGGCAAGCCTACTATACCTACTTCTAAATTACTCAATTCTTATTTCTCCCTAATTGTTATTATTAAACTTTAGCCAAACAGAGTCACCCCCTCCGATTGCTATGCAACCACCTCCCCCAAGGGAGGCAAGAAGTTTTAAATAACTCTGCTCAACTTATCTCCCCACTGGGGAGATGTCATAAACACCCAATATCTTGTCTCCCCACTGGGGAGATGTCACGAAGTGACAGAGGGGGTCCTCTTATTCATATCCTTCCGGATTATTTTTTTGCCAGTTCCAGCTGTCACGGCACATATCCGCCAAGGTCCGCTTAGCTTTCCAGCCCAGTACCTTTTCTGCCTTGGACACATCTGCATACACCGCTGGCAAATCGCCACCCCGGCGTGGCCCAATCTCATATGGAACCTGTATATTATTCACCTTTTCAAAGGTTTTTACAATATCCAGCACGCTGTATGGCTGTCCGGTACCCAGATTGATAATCTCAGTGCCTTTATTCTCCACACAGAAATCCACTGCTTTCAAATGGCCCTCCGCTAAATCCATTATATGGATATAATCCCGCAGACAGGTGCCATCCGGAGTATCATAATCATCCCCAAAGATTGTCAGCTTGTCCCGTTTACCAACGGCTACCTGAGTCACATATGGCATCAGATTGTTTGGTATACCCCGAGGATTTTCACCAATCCGACCTGACTCGTGGGCGCCAATCGGGTTGAAATACCGTAACAAAACCACACTCATATCCTTATCCGCTACGGAGGCATCCTGTAAAATCTGCTCCATCATGGACTTAGTCCAGCCATATGGATTGCTGCACTTACCCTTCGGCATCTTTTCATGGCACGGTGCAGCATTTTCCTCGCCATAAACTGTGGCCGAAGAAGAAAATACGATATTCTTACAGCCAGTCTTGGCCATACATTCCAACAAGGTCAATGTGGTATCAATGTTGTTCCGATAATAGCGAATCGGCTGCTCGATGGACTCCCCCACCGCCTTTAAACCAGCCAAATGAATGACACAATCCGGCTTTTCCTTTTTAAATACTGCCAATGTCACCTTTTTATTGGTTACATCTGCTTCGTAGAGGCTGACGGTCTGACCGGTCATTTCCTCCACCCGCATTATGGCCTCCGGGCTACTATTGTCAAAATTATCCATGACCACCACATCCTGGCCATTTTCCAGCAGGGCCAACGCTATATGTGAGCCGATATATCCGGCTCCGCCTGCCAATAGTATTTTCATAATATCGACTCCTTACAACTGTAAATTTTTAAGATAAGCCCTGAAGTCTTCGCCCAAATCCTCCCGGCGCAGGGCAAATTCCACGGTAGCCCGCAAAAAGCCCAGCTTATCACCTACATCATAGCGTTTGCCGGTAAAATTATACGCCCAGACCGGCTCGCTTTTAGCCAACACCTTCAGTGCATCGGTAAGCTGGATTTCGCCACCTTTGCCTGGCTGGGTCTGCTCCAATATATCAAAAATTGATGCCGAAATAATATACCGGCCCAAAACCGCCATATTGCTGGGAGCTTCCTCCACCGACGGTTTTTCAATCATATCCGTTACCTTTAACAGGTTGGCCCCATTTATTTCCTCACCGGCTACCACCCCATAAGAGCTGATGCTTTCATCCGGTACCAGTTGGCAACCAAGAACACTGCCACCGTAGGCGTCGTGAATATCAATAAGCTGCTTTAGAGCAGGTTTATCCGGATTATACACCACATCATCACCTAACAGCACCGCAAATGGGTCATTGCCCATAAAAGACCGGGCGCACAAAATGGCATCCCCCAGACCTCGCATATACTTTTGGCGAATATAATGAATGTTTATGTCAGCGGTTTCCCGCACCATGGCCAGCAAATCGTCCTTGTGCTTTTCCGCCAGCATAGCCTCCAGCACCGGGGCCGAGTCAAAATGATCTTCAATGGCTCGTTTGGCATGTCCGCTGATAATAAGAATTTCCTCAATGCCGCTGGCCAGCGCTTCCTCGACAATATATTGAATTGTCGGTTTGTCAACAATGGGCAGCATTTCCTTCGGCGTTGCCTTGGTTGCCGGCAAAAATCTGGTACCGAAACCAGCGGCCGGTATAACTGCTTTTTTTATTTTCCGCATGGCATACTCTCCAGTATCTAAAAGTTTTATATCGTTATAACGCCATTGTTCAAATTTTTCTTCTTTAGAAGAAAAATCTTCCAATTATCTTTAGAAGAAAAATCTTCCAATTAGCGTTTCCCTAAAGGACTAGCTTCGCGTCGCAACGAGCTGGGAGATATGCTCGCCAGCTGTTGTAGTTTGTTTCCCCCCACCTAAAGAGGTGGGGGACATCTTAAAGCTCGTTATATTATAGCATTTTTAGCAAATAAGTAACAGCTAAGATATCGATTAAAACCTTCTATTCCCTTCGGGTTAAACCTCATCCGTCACACTTCGTGTGCCACCTTCTCCAAGGGAGAAGGCTTGAATCCTGCCTTCCCCTCTGGGGAAGCACCTACAGGCACTAGGAGCAAAGCTCCGTCGGTGTCAGCGCAGCTGACGAATGAGGTCTTATATGCCGCAGGGCATTCCTAGTCATGTTAGCCCCTTACATCGAGAAATTGGGCCTTGCCATGGAGACAGACTGCCTGGGAATCCGCTGGAAAGAAAATGCAGTCTCCCCGGAAAAACTTGATATACTCCCCGTCATCCATAAAAATCGTCCCGCAGCCATTGGTACACAACAAAACCCGGAAGGAATTTTCATCCGCCCGGTATTCCACCAGCTGTTTTACCCGCTCCGTGTTAATCAGCATTCGATTTACTTCAAAATACTTGCACCGGCATAACAGCTCCGTAGCACAGCCCTGCCTATATTTAAGGGACCGGATGGGCTGCCGGGGCTGTTCTGCACTATTTAGGTTGGCCACCGCCAAAGCCTTGTCAATGTGCAAAGGCCGCTGTTTTCCCGTCTTGTCCACCCGGTTGTAATCATAAAGCCGATAAGTCAGATTGGAATTTTCCTGGATTTCCGCCACCAGAGCCCCGGCTCCAATGGCATGAATGGTGCCAGCCTCTATGTAAAACACATCATCCGGCTGGATGGGTACCCGTTGCAGATGTCGTTCCAATGTCCCCTTCTCTATACTGCGGCGCAAGCTATCAGCTGTCATAGTGTGGTTCAGGCCATATACCAGCTGGGTATCCGGCTTGGCATCCAGGACATACCACATCTCTGTCTTGCCCAGCTGCCCCCCTTCATACTGACGGGCATATTCATCATCCGGATGAACCTGTACCGACAAATTCTGCTTGGCATCGATGAATTTAATCAGAATAGGCAATTCTCCTTGCGTCCGAGGATGGGACCCCAAATATTCCGGATGCTTGTGCAGAATATGAGTAAGGCTTTCACCGGAATATTCCCCGCTGGCCGCATAACTGGGCCCGTCCGGATGGGTGGAGCATTCCCAGGTTTCGGCCAGTGGATTCATATCTATGTTTTTGGCAAAATCATCGTTCAATCTGCGTCCGCCCCAGATATAATCCTTGCCGGAAGGCCGCAGCAAAAATGGTTTATTCCTCATTCCAGCTCAAATTTCTCCTTATCCTCCACACTGATTTCCTGCCCCAGCTGCACCTCAATCATCTTCAGCTCGCTATCAGCAAATACAGTATGACGGCACCCTGCCTCCATGGTCACCACATCCCCGGGATGAATTTTCTGCTCCATACCATCCACTACGGTACGACCGGTACCGGACAGTACCACCCAGACCTCATCCCGATTTTTATGGTTGTGATAATTCATATTTTTTCCGGCCTGCAGCTCCACCTTAATGGTCAGGCTGGAGTCGTCCACATCCAGCACCCGATAGCTGCCCCAGGATTTTTCGGCAAACATAACCTGCTGCTGAATATCCTGCACAAAGGGTTTTATATAGCCGGAGTCTTCCTTATCAGACACCAAAACACCATCCGGACTAACGGAAATCACCACATCATGCAAGCCCATAGCCAATACCGGCAAACTCGTATCATTCAGAATATGCACATTTTGGCATTTTTCATCCATAACACCTTTACCAACAATGTGCTCTGCCATGGACTCTGTCAAGGTATTCCAAGTACCGACATCCTTCCATGCGCCGCCATAGCGCTGCACCTGAATTTTGTCTTCCTTTTCTACCACCGCATAGTCAAAGCTGATTTTGGTAAGATCAGCGTACTTGGCATACAGATCGTGATAATCATCGAAATCCATCAGTGAATGGGCTTTGTCCAACACATAGCCCAGCTTATAGGCAAAAACCCCACCATTCCACAGGGCACCCTGACTGATATATTGTTTGGCCGTTTCCACATCCGGTTTTTCCTTGAAAGTCGCTACCTCACTGGTGGTGTCTTTGGAGGTAGGAATAATGTACCCGTATTTTTCACTGGGATAAGTTGGCTCAATGCCCATAAGAACCAGATTGGCTTCCCCCTTGGCCGCCTGCTGACTCAGCTGGGCCAGGGCTTCAAAGTAACTATCATCTACATAGGGATCCACCGGACAAACCACCACCGGCTCATTCGGGTCGACCCCTTTTATATCCGCCAGATAGGCACTGGCCAATACTATGGCTGGAAAGGTATCCCGCCGACACGGCTCCACGGATACCCCCACATCCTTGCCCAACTGATTTTTTATAACGGAAACCTGCTTGGCGGAAGTGGCAATAGTCACTACAGCGTCCTTGTCCACGGTTTTAATCTGGCGATAAACCCGCTGCACCATGGACTCGTATTCATTGCTGTCATTTTTGAAAATTTTAATAAACTGCTTGGACCGGATATCATTGGACAGAGGCCACAGCCGAGTACCGGACCCGCCGGATAGCAGGATAATGTTCATAATGTTATCTCCTTATACAATTTTATGGTGGACCCCCTCTGTCACTTCGTGACATCTCCCCCAGGGGAGACGAGGTTAAGTGGTTATGATATCGACTATACCACATTGTACGTCTTAGCTCCCCACTGGCGACGAGGTTAAGTGGTTATGATATCGACTATACCACATTGTATTTCTTGGCTCCACACTGGCGACGAGGTTAAGTGGTCATGATATCGACTATCCTACATGTACATCTTGGCTCCCCAAGGGAGACGAGGTTAAGTGGTTATGATATCGACTATCCCACATTGTACTTCTTGGCTCCCCACTGGGGAGCTGACTGCATAGCAGTCTGAGGGGGTTGCATTACTTAAAATATGCTTTTAGTTCGTTGACCATTTTAGCTTCGATAGCAATGGCCTGTTCCTTACTGTCCGCTGAAACGCTGATATAGGCTTTCAGCTTTGGTTCCGTGCCGGACGGACGCACCACCAGAGAAGAATTTCCCTCCAACAAATATTTTAACACATCCGCCTGTGGCAAACCATCCAGTCCTGTGGAATAATCCAGTACCTTAAGCACTTGCTTTCCACCAATGTGCTCTAGTCCCTGTCGGAACTTTTTCATTATATCCTGCATTTTCGCAAACCCGGCTGCACCATCGAACTCATAGGAATGCAGCGTATTAAGGGAATATCCGTATTCCTTGTACAACTCGTTAAGCCGGTCGATAAGGCTTATCCCTTGATTTTTATAATAAGCAAACATCTCACAAATCATAAAGGCCGCATCCACTCCATCCTTGTCCCGGACATAGCTGCCAGTGAGATAACCATAGCTTTCCTCAAAGCCAAAAATATAATTTTCAGCTTTGCCAGCCTGCTCCATGAAGCCAATCTGTTCACCGATAAATTTAAAGCCGGTAAGGACATTGCGGGTAGACACGCCATATTTGGTGGCAATCCGTTCCCCCAAATCCATGGTAACAATGGTTTTTATCATCACCGGCTCCGCTGGCATAATCCCCAATGCTTGCCGCCGGGCACAAATATAATCCAGCAATAATATTCCCGTTTCATTGCCGGAAAGCAGCACATATTCCCCTTGGGAATTTCTCACAGCAATGCCCACCCGATCGCAGTCCGGGTCAGTGGCCAGCAGCAAATCAGCATTATGTTGTTTGGCGTAATCCATCCCCAGAGTCATGGCTTCCTGAATTTCCGGATTCGGATACGGACAGGTCGGGAAGTTGCCATCCGGCTGCTCCTGCTCCTTCACCACCGTAATATTGGTATATCCCCCCTCTGTAAGGGCCCGGATAACCGGCTTTAAACCAGCTCCATTTAACGGGGTATAGCAAATAGCCACATTTTTATCAACAGCCAAATCCCCCAGCACTGATTGGCTTTTCACGGCATCAATAAAGGCCGTATATACCCTATCAGCTATATAAGAAATTTTCCCGGACTGCAGCCCTGACGCAAAGGACTCTTTTTTTACATCGGAAAAGATATCCAGTTTGTTGATTTCTGACAGAATTTCCCCAGCCGCTGCTGTAGTAATCTGACATCCGTCTGCACCATACACCTTGTAGCCGTTGTATTTGGCTGGATTATGACTGGCCGTTATCATAACACCGGCTGATGCCTTTAAATAACGGGTAGCAAAGGATACCGTTGGCACCGGCATAAGCTGCGGCCAAATATGTACAGCTATATCATTGGCAGCAAGCACTTCCGCTGTGACCTGGGCAAACACATCGGATTTTATCCGGCTGTCATAGCCAATAACCACTGATGGGCTGGCATATTTTTTCCGCAGGTAATCAGCCAAGCCTTGGGAAGCCTTGGCGACGGTGTAAACATTCATCCGGTTGGTGCCGGCACCGATGACTCCCCGCAGTCCACCGGTTCCAAACGCCAAATCACGATAAAAGGCATCCTCAACACCTGCCTGAGTCATATTCATCAATTCGTTGGCCACATCGCCATCATCCACAGCCAATTTCTGCCAAAGATGATATTTATCCATCAAATTATTGTCCATTTTCCATCCTCAAAAATGAGCTGCAAATCTCGGTGTGAAATCTGCAGCTCATGTTTTTTATCCAACTATCTTATTGTTAAGCCTTCCAAAGTCCATGCAGGTTGCAATGCTCATAGGTTGCTACCAAAGTCTCACCTTCACCGAGAAGGAACTGGGCCTCAGGCTTGTCCTGTGGCGTGAGCTTTTTCATATGACAGCCTTGGTTGGTTTCAATGGCAATCCACTCAATATAATGAGCATCAGTCATCGGATGTTCAACACTGCCCACCTTAACCGTCACCTTGTTGCCTTCTACCGTAACAGCCGGTACATGCTTTTCCTGGGCTGCATCAGTAGTTCCCGGAATAAGTTCAGTCATTCCCTGGCCACAGCATACCAATGGGCCGCCGCCATCCTTGATAACCGTGATAACATTGCCACAGAGTTCACATTTGAAAAACCTCATTACAAACCCTCCCATCAACACACACATCAATTCGAAATCCAGCAATTAGCTTTATGGTAATTATACATTAGTTGCCGGCTTTTTTCCACCGGGAAAAAGGCCGGCTACTGATAATTAACGGTTATATTTATCCACCAATGCCGCCAGCTGGTTGGCCTTAGCCGCAGTTAAAGCCCCAGGCAGCATCCGCCAACTCCAATTTCCTCCGGCAGTACCCGGCAAATTCATCCGATTATTGCCATCCAAGGCCAATATATCCCAGGTTGGGACAATGGCAATCCGAGCTTTGGAGGCATACGCCCGTTCAATCATCGCCTCACAAATATCCTTACCAGTACAATCAGTCAGTCCCAGCATATTGATGACAGCTTCTCTGGTTTCCACATCGGCATCTTCATCCAGCCAGCCCACTGTGGTGTTATTATCGTGAGTGCCGGTATATACCAGTGAATTTTCCGGCTCCACATAATTCACCCGTTGGCGGTCATTGAAGTGAAGCTCAAACTGCAAGACCTTCATCCCAGGGAAGCCACATTTTTCCCGCAATGCCTCCACTTCGTCGGTGATAATTCCCAAGTCCTCGGCCACTATCGGCAAATCCCCCAGGGCAGTCTTTATCTTGTCAAAAAACGGCTTGCCCGGTCCTTTTTTCCACACGCCGTCAATGGCGGTTTCCGCATCACCGTCCACTTCCCAATAGGCCTCAAAACCTCGGAAGTGGTCGATGCGAACCATATCCACTGTGGCCAGCATGCGCTTCATACGGCTAATCCACCAATGATAATTCTGAGCTTTCATTTCCTCCCAATTATATTGTGGATTGCCCCAAAGCTGGCCGGTTTTGCTGAAATAATCCGGCGGTACACCAGCCACCTTGTACGGCTTGCAGTTCCGGTCCAGTTTAAACAACTGCTGATTTGCCCACACATCGGCACTGTTTAAGGAGACAAATATTGGCATATCCCCCAGCACCTGTATGCCTTGGTCATTGGCATAAGACCTGAGCTGCTGCCATTGCACATCAAAGATGTACTGTTCAAAACATTCCTGGCGAATTTCTGCCTGCAGATTTTCTCTGGCCTGGGCCAAAGTCGCCGGTGTCCGGTGCTTCAAATCAATCTCCCAGTCCACCCAACCAGCCTCGTTGTTTTTGACGGAAATGGCCCTAAACAAGGCATACTCATCCAGCCAATAAGCTTCTTTCTGACAAAAGGCCTGATAACCCGCCATCAACTGTTGGTCAGCCTGACTAAAGAAGTTGTTGGCCGCCTTGGTCAACAGCCGCCGTTTTACCGTCTTGGCCAGCTCATAATCGGTTTTGTTCAATGGTGGCCTATCCGGCATAGCTATGTCTTCTATGCTGAGCAATCCCATTTCCACCAGCTTTTCCGGTGAAATCAACATGGTGTTTCCGGCAAAGGCCGACGGCGAAGCATACGGCGAATAGCAGTTATCCACCGGAGTTAACGGTAAAATCTGCCAAATCTTCTGCTTGGCCTTGGCCAAAAAGTCCACAAATTCGTAAGCCGCCGGGCCAAAATCTCCCACGCCGTACGGTGATGGGAAGCTGGTAGGATGCATCAGCACACCGCATTGGCGAGGATATTTGTTGGGTTCTTTATTACCCCGATAAATAGCCACCCCATGCGCTGGCAATTCCACCTTGATTACATCCCGAACAATCGGCAGAATTTTACCATCTTGCAGCACATCGATAAAAGACCCGGACCACAAATCCCGTACATTGACATATATTTCCTGCTTTTCCCGCCCCCGGTTCAGCAAAATAATAAACACATCATTCGGGGCAGCTTGCCCAAAAACATCCTGACCATTTTCAATCAGGCGGACATAGCCATACACATCACCTTGGGCATAGACCGGCATAAATTGGCCAGTTTGCAGAACGATGTTGTCATTGCGCAGCTTGATAAGTTGTTTGCACCACTGGCGCATATCCTCATCGCCATTTTCCCAATCATACGGGCATCGGCAATATGGATCCCGATAGCCCTGCATACTGATTTCATCGCCATAATAAACACTTGGAACCCCCGGGAAGGTCATCTGCCAGGCCACCGCCTGCTTTAGACGGGCCTTGCCTAATTTTAGATGGTCTTCATCCAGTTTGAACTCGGCCTGGACCCGCTCCGGCATACCATTGGTTGGCGGTGCCTCTCCCAGCAGGGTTAAAATCCGCTCCCGGTCATGGCTCCCCAACAAATTCATCATGGCATAGAAATTTTGGGCCGGATAATTTTCCTTCAAACTGTTAATGAAGCGGGAAACCTGCCCCCCGTCTGTATGTCCCAATAGAAAATCCAGTACAATTTTGCGGAATGGATAATTCATGGCAGAGTCAATCTCATAACCGCACAGATAATGCCGGTTCATCCCATAGGCATTTTTATTGGAAGCATCCTCCCACACCTCGCCTATCAAGACCGCCTCCGGGTCGGTCTTCTTCAGCTCCTTATAGAAGGCCTGACTGAACTGCTCCGGCAGCTCATCAATAACATCCAGCCGCCAGCCACTAATGCCCTGCTTATTCCAATGGTGCAGTACACTGTTCTCGTTATGGATAATAAAATCCATATAGGCCGGATTTTCTTCCTTCACATTCGGCAAATTGGTGAATCCCCACCAGCTTTCATAAACATTTGGATAATCGATAAAGCTATACCAGCTGTAATACGGCGACTCCATGGACTGGCAGGCCCCCACTGAATCAAAGTTGCCAAATTTATTGAAATACTTGCTGTCTGCGCCGGTGTGACTGAATACCCCGTCCAAAATAATTCGGATTCCCATTTCTTTGGCCGTCCGGCACAAATCGTTAAATTCTTCTTTTGTACCTAAAATCGGATCTGTTTCCATATAATCCGCCGTATCGTAGTGATGATTGCTGGCAGACAAAAAAATTGGATTGAGATAGATTACAGAAATGCCCAAATCCTTCAAGTAAGGAAGCTTCTCTTTGATACCGGCAAAATTCCCCCCAAAGAAATCATAAGCCAGTATATCCCCCGTATCCAGGTCCTTAAAATAATGGGGCTTGTCCTTCCAGGAGGCATGATAAATAGCATTTGGCTTTTCGATGATTTTATCACCCTTGCGATAAAATCGGTCCGGAAAAATCTGATACATTACGGCATGCTTAAACCAATCCGGCGTCTTGGCCCCCTGCCGATAGACGGTTATCTGATAAGACGCCCGTGGTTCATCACATACTATACCAACGCCACCTAGCCGTTCATCGTTGTTGCAGTAGAAATAATCACGGCCATCCACCGTAATGATGAAATAATACCACAGCAAAGTGCCATCATCTGGCATTTTCACCCTGGCTTCATAGTATTTTCCTTCCAAATCCGACTCCATAGGCTGGACAGATTCTCCCACCCGGTCCTGCCACAGGCGAACCTTGACTGAGGTTATCCGCTCATCCGTATCAAACCGCAGCCGCAGCAGCACCTGGCTTTTGGCCTCGGCAGCACCTATTGGGCTGCGATAAAATTCATTTTGTGAATCGTGGGTAACATTTAACATGGCTGCCACATGACCTCCCGTCTAAAATGCTGGATATAAGAAAAGGGGACACCCGTCCCCCTTTTCATATTAAAGTTCAAATCACCCAATCAGCTGATTGTACATATCAATGTATTCCTTGGCAGATCTCTTCCAGCTGCAGTCTGACTTCATGGCATTGGTCTGAATTTGCGACCACAAGCCAATGGACTCATACTCAGTCAGCGCCCGCTTAATAGTGTACATCAAATCATGGGCATTTATATCACTAAATGTATAACCGTTACCAGTAGCCTCATATTTATTATAGGCCTTTACTGTATCCTTCAGACCGCCAGTCTCCCGAACAATCGGAACTGTACCATATCTGAGGGCTATCATCTGACCAATGCCACATGGCTCATAAATGGATGGCATCAGGAAAATATCCGAGCTGCCGTATATCCGCTGGGCCAACTCATTGGAGAAATATATATTGGTGGAAACCTTGGTAGGATACCGCCATTGCAAATCCTTAAACCAATCCTCAAACACCTTGTCGCCGGTTCCAAGGAGCACAAACTGACACTCCTCGTGGGTCAAAATCTCATCCATAATACGGATGATAAGATTTAAGCCCTTGGCTTCTACCAGCCGGGAAACCATACCAATCAGCGGTATGTTGCGACCTTGTGGCAAACCCAGCTGTTCCTGCAGACGAACCTTGTTCTCCAGCTTCTTGGCCAGACTGTTAATATCAAAATTCTCAAAAAGATATTTATCCGTGGCTGGATTATAAACATCCACATCGATACCATTGACAATGCCCCGCAAGGAATCCCGGCGACTGCGGAGCAGGCCATCCATCTGCTCACCATAAAATTCGTACTGAATTTCCTCAGCATAGGTACGGCTTACAGTGGTAATCATATCAGCATATACAATGCCGCCCTTCATAAAGTTCACACAATCATGGAACTCCAAATCACCATTGTTAAAGTATTGCCAGTCAAGACCGAGAACATCCCCCATAATGTTCTTGTCAAAAATCCCCTGATATTTCAGATTATGAATGGAGAAGACGGTTTTGATGTTTTCATAGCGCTCATCACCGTTATGCTCCAGCTTCAAAAAGACATTAACCAACGCAGCATGCCAATCGTTGCTGTTGATTACATCCGGCCAGAAATCCATAGCCGGCAACAGATTCAGTACTGCCCGGGAGAAGAAGGAAAATCTTTCCGCATCATCCCCATAGCCATACATGCCATCCCGACGGAAATATTCCTCGTTGTCCACGAAGTAATATGTTACGCCATCGTATACCAGTTTTTCCACACCGGCATATTTCTGTCGCCAGGACACTGGCACAGTAATGTCGGCCACATGCTCCATCTGGTTACGATATTCCTCAGGAATATTACTGTATTTTGGCAATATCACTCTGGCATCAATGCCCTCAGCCACCAAAGCCTTAGGCAAAGAGCCGGCCACATCCGCCAATCCTCCTGTTTTAATAAATGGTACTGCTTCCGAAACTACATATAATACTTTCATACATCTATACCTCTCTTTGGACACAAACTTTCCTGCCCTATGCAGCCTCTAATGTGTTGAACACCAACTTATTCCGCGGCTTTTTTCGCCCGGTTAGTTCTGGTGGTTTTAGATTTAGTGGCAGCCTTTGCAGTATTGGTCTTAGTGGTGGTTTTAGTTGTGGTGGCCGTTTTTCGGGTCCGGGTAGCTTTTGGCTTTTCCTCGGTTTCCTTTACCTCACTGGCTTTTTTCCGGCCACGGGTAGTTTTGGGCTTTTCCTCGGTCTCCTTAACCTCGCTGGCTTTTTTCCGGCCACGGGTAGTTTTTGGCTTTTCCTCGGTTTCCTTTACCTCACTGGCTTTTTTCCGGCCACGAGTAGTCGTAGACTTTGCTTCAGCTTTATCTGCCGTTTTTTTTGTCTTGGCAGCAACCACCTTTTTGATCACTTTGCTACTGGGGGAAGACTCCCCTTCTTTCTCCCCCTTATATTCCAGATAGATAGTCGCCAAAGGCGGTACCGTTACCAGAATGGAGTGCTGCCGATTCTGCCAGGTCATCTCCTCTGTCTCAATATCATAATCATTCAAAACATTGGAGCCACCAAATTCCCCTGCATCACTGTTGAACACTTCACGATAGACACCGGCCTTCGGTACACCAAAGCGATACCCCTGTCGAACCTCCGGTGTAAAGTTGCAGATAGCGATGATGAAGTCCCCGTCCTCGTCCTTGCGAATAAAGGACACCACACTGTCATCCGCATTTTCACAATCAATCCACTCAAAGCCGTTCCAGTCAAAATCAACCTGCCAAAAGGCTTTGTGATCAACATAAAATTTGTTCAAGGCCCGGGAATACTCCAGCATCTGGGTATGCTTTTCATATTGCTCTACCAGATGCCAATCCAGACTGTCGTCAAAATTCCACTCAATGAACTGACCAAACTCACCACCCATAAAGAGTAGCTTTTTGCCCGGATGAGCCATCCAATAACCAAAGAAGGCCCGCAAGCCGGCAAATTTTTGCCAATAATCTCCCGGCATCTTGCTGATAAGGGAGCACTTGCCATGTACCACTTCGTCGTGGGACAGTGGCAATACAAAATTCTCGTTGAAGGCATACATCAAGGAGAAGGTCAGCTTATCATGGTGCCACTTACGATAAATTGGATCAAGACTGATATAACGAAGAATATCGTTCATCCAGCCCATATTCCACTTGTAGTTGAAGCCCATGCCCCCCATATAGGTTGGCTTGGAAACATTCGGCCAGGAAGTGGATTCCTCGGCAATCATCAAAGCTTGAGGATAGAACTTAAACACGGCCTCGTTCAGCTTATGGAGGAAATCAATGGCCTCCAGATTACCATCGCCACCGTATTTGTTCGGCACCCAATCTCCGTCCTGCCGACCATAGTTCAGATAAAGCATATTGGCCACTGCATCTATCCGCAGTCCATCAATATGATACTGCTCCATCCAAAACAGGGCATTGGAAATCAAAAAACTTTGTACCTCAGTGCGGCCATAATCAAAATTTATAGTTCCCCAGCCGGCATTATCGGCCCGCTGGATATTATCCGACTCATATAAATTCTGACCATCAAAATCCCGCAAGCCTTGGTTATCCTTGCAGAAATGCCCCGGTACCCAGTCCATAATAATACCGATACCAGCCTGATGAGCCTTGTCAACCAAATAACAGAAATCATCCGGCGTTCCATAACGGCTGGTAACAGCATAGTAGCCGGTGGCCTGATAGCCCCATGATCCATCAAATGGATGCTCACACAGAGGCATAAACTCCATATGGGTATAATTCATACTCTTAACATAATCCACCAGCTGATCTGCCATTTCCCGGTACGATAAATAATCTCCCTCCAAAGTCCGGCGCCAGGAGCCAAGATGAACCTCATAGGTCAGCATAGGCCGACTGTAAGACGGGTTATCCTCCTTGAACTTAATCCACTTTTTATCCTGCCATTTGTAGTTGTTCAAATCATATACAATGGAGGCCGTTTCCGGCTTTTTCTCCGCATAAAATCCGTACGGGTCCGCCTTCATAATATGCGGTCCTTCATGCTGTGGTAATATGGCATATTTGTAAACTGTTCCGGCGCCCAATCCCGGTATGAACAAATTCCAAATCTCGCCATCCCCCAGCTTGGACATTTTATTTACCCGGGTGTCCCAGTTGTTAAAATCACCAACAACAGAAACCTCCTTGGCATGGGGTGCCCATACGGTAAACCGAACGCCCTGCTTCCCATTCTGAGTCATAATATGCGCACCTAACATTTCATAAGCGCGATAATTTGTCCCCTGATGAAACAGGAATAAATCAAACTCGCTAAGTTCAGATGTATTCATTGAATACCCCCTTCCATACAAGCACCAGTTATTTTATCTCCACTGGCTCGATTCCCCAAATATCCTCGGCGTACTCCTGAATAGTACGGTCGGAGGAGAATATGCCAGAATTGGCAATATTCATAGCCATGGACCGGGCCCAGGCATCCTTGTCCTGATAACGGCGGACAATTTCTTCATGAGCTGCAATATATGCATCAAAATCCTTCAGAATGAAGAACTCATCATTACTGTTAATGAGATAATCAAACAGGGTTTGGAAATTGCCATAGGTACCATCAGTCAGCTGATTCATAACGGTACGAACCCGCTCGTTGGTATTGTATTCATCCCAGGCACTATAGTTGCCGTTTTCATAATAAGCAAGGACTTCTTCAGCCCGCAGGCCAAAGATAACGCAGTTATCATCCCCCACCTGCTCGTGAATTTCCACGTTGGCTCCGTCCAGAGTACCCAAAGTAATGGCACCGTTCATCATAAACTTCATGTTACCAGTACCGGAGGCTTCCTTGGAGGCGGTGGAAATCTGTTCACTGACATCCGCAGCCGGATATACCATTTCACCCAGAGAAACACCGAAGTTTTCAATAAATACAACCTTAATCTTGCCGTCAATGCTAGCATCGTTGTTTATCTTATCCGCTACAGCATTGATAAGGCGAATGGTTTCCTTGGCAGTATAATATCCCGGTGCAGCCTTTCCACCGAAGAAATACGCCACTGGTACCGGCATATCATAATTAGGGTCAGTCTTCAAGCGGTGGTACTGATACATAATATGCATAATATTCATCAGCTGCCGCTTGTAGGAATGAATGCGCTTTACCTGCACATCAAACATAGAATCAATCTTAACCCTTATCTTGTTATGGGACCACACATACTGGGCCAGTTCCCGCTTGCGGGCCCGCTTGATCTTGGTCAGTTCCTTCAGGAAGCTTGCGTCATCGACAAAGTCATTCAGCTTCGCCAGCATCTTGTAGTCAAACCGCCATTTACGGGTCAATTTGCTGTCGATAAGGTGTGCCAAATCATTGTTGGCACTGATAAGCCACCGGCGATGGGTGATACCATTGGTCTTGTTGTTGAATTTTTTCGGGAAAAGCTTATAGAACTGCTTTAAGGTGCTGTTCTTCAAAATATCGGAGTGAATTCTGGCCACACCGTTTACACTGTAAGACCCCACAATGGCCAGATGGGCCATATGAACCTGCCCATTCTCGATAATTGATACTGACCGCACCAGTTCCTCATCCCCTGGGTACTTCTTCCGTACATCCTCCAGGAAACGGCGATTGATTTCCTCAATAATCATATACAGACGCGGCAATACGCCCTTAAACAGGTCAATATCCCATTTTTCCAAGGCTTCCGGCAAAATGGTATGGTTAGTATAGGCCATGGTGTGCGTGGTAATATCCCAGGCATCTTCCCATTCCATGCCTTCCTCATCCACCAGAATGCGCATCATTTCAGCTACTGCCGTAGCCGGATGAGTATCATTGATATGAATGCCGATCTTGTCTTCCAACCCATAGAAATTGTCATGGGTGAGCCGATAGTGGCGCAAAATACTCTGAATACCTGCGGAAGTAAAGAAATACTCCTGTATCAGACGGAGGCGTCGCCCATCTGAGGACCGATCATCCGGATAAAGGTACTCAGTTATTTTATTTA
This sequence comes from uncultured Anaerovibrio sp., assembly GCA_902786545.1. Classification (GTDB taxonomy): domain Bacteria; phylum Bacillota; class Negativicutes; order Selenomonadales; family Selenomonadaceae; genus Anaerovibrio. The sequence continues at coordinate 26,191 of CADACU010000014.1, read as the reverse complement.
CCCAGCGGCGATACTCCTGCCGCTCGTTAATCTGCTCCTGGGACAGAGTGGCATAATCGGAGAAATCACGATTTACTTCCGCATTCCACAGGCGCAGGTTATTAACCGTATTATTCAGATAACCGATAACCGGTACATCGTAAGGAACCGCCATAACCTCGGCATAGTTTTCGTGTACCAGCTCCAGCCGATCTTCTCCCGGAACCTCCTTCATATAGGCGTTACCACCTATCCGAACGGTAACAGCTTTGTTTGGTTTTCTAAATTCCCAGGCAAAGCCATCCCTTAGCCAATTATCCGGAATTTCTATCTGGGTACCGTTGATGATTTTCTGTTCAAACAAACCATACTGATACCGCATACCACAGCCATGAGCCGGCAAGCCCAAAGAAGCCATGGAGTCAATAAAGCAGGCAGCCAAACGGCCCAGACCACCATTTCCTAAGCCAGCGTCTGGTTCCTCATTGTATATTTCATCAATATTCAGCCCCAACTCCTGTAGCATAGCCTGCAACGGATGTTTCAAATCAAGATTGATAAGATTGGTATTCAGCAAACGGCCCAGCAAAAATTCTATGGAAAAATAATAAATCTGCTTTTTGTTTTCCACAGCATACTGTTTGTTTGTTTTAATCCAATTTTCCGTAGTGTACTGTTTTACCACATTGGCAATGGTATTGTATAACTCATTTACAGACAGCTCAGACAGCTCTCTGCCGTACAAAATTCTCGAAGTATTGATAAAACGGAACTTCAATTCTTCCTTGAGGTTTCGCTCTTCCTTAACCTCGTCCTTGTGTCCCGTGTCTTTCTTAACTACATTCTGCCCAACATTTTTCTTTTTAGCTGCATTACGCCCCGCGTCTTTTTTCTTAGCTGCCATAAAATCACTCCTACACTAAATGACATTTTTCGATGTTGGCAATATGCCAAATCAAGCCACAGAAATGAAATTCTCTCCCATTGCCGTGGCTTGATAAATGCTTTAGATTACAGTTCCCTTAGCAACTACCAAAGGATAATTTTCAGACCCCTTCAACCACTGGTCCGCCGATATAATAACATTCTTGTCACAAATCACATCCCGCAGCATCGCGTTTTCTTCAATCTGACACTGCTCCATAATTATGCAATCCCGTATCTTAACCCCAGGAGCCACCTTAACCCCCCGGAACAGAACGCTGTTCTCCACTTCGCCATATATCTCACAGCCATTGGCCACCAATGAATTGGTCACCCGGGCGCTTTCCTTATACTGCACCGGTGCCGCATCCTTGGTCTTGGTATGGATTGGGTTATCCCCCATAAACAATTCGTCCCATACCTCATGGTTCAAAATTTCCTTATTGGCATTGAAATAAGCCATAGTGGAATTTACTCTGGACACAAAGCCCTTATGCTCATACGCATAGATGCTGTAGTCATTCATATGACGGATAATGCCATCCACCAACAAATCACTGCCGCCCCGCTCAAAGGCCATGGAAACAATCTTCACAAAGGTGTCCCGGGCCATGAGATAAATCCCCAAAAAGTCATTGGACCCCTTGGTCGCCGTGAGCTGCTTTGCTATATCATTTACACAGCCATCACCGGCTATTTTCATTGCCACTGCATCCCCTGGCAAATCAGACTTCGCCCGACTATAAATCATAGTTATGTCAGCACCGGTATTCTGGTGGAACAGCAGCACCGGCCGAAAATCGATATTATACACAGTATCCGCCTGAGCCAGCAGCACATAATCAGCCTTGCTGTGCTTGATATAATCCAAATTGTGGTAAATAGTAGCCAAGGTGGTTGGCACCTGATGTCCATCCAAATCACTCGGCAAATACACAAGGCCCTCTCTATGTCTGGCCAAATCCCAATCCTTACCGGAACGCAGGTGGTCAAACACTGGTCTTGCCTTGTTGGAAAGCAGTACACCCACATGACTGATACCGGAATTTACCATACTCGAAAGCGCAAAATCCATCAGACGATAACGACCAGCCATCGGCAAGGCTGCTGCCGGACGACGGTCACTCAGCTCCTTTAACATAGTTTTTGCACCGTCAAGTTGAATTATCCCCATCATATTGCCCAATACAATCAGCTCCGTTTCTATTATCTAACATCAGCTTACCTGCTGACCACTATCTGCAGCTTCTACTGTCTCTCCTTCAGGAACCACAGCAATCGCTCCCGGCTCACCCAATACTTGGGCACTGGCGGAAATGACACTGTTTTGCGCTACTATAGCGTGGTCAACCACCGCATTGTCTTCGATTACGGCAAATGGCATAATAACCGAGTTGGTAACCTTCGCACCTTTTCCAACTTTTACGCCAGCTGATAAAACTGAATGACTGACAGTGCCTAAAACCATGGACCCTTCATTGATCATGGAACGGCTGATGTCAGCATCTGCCCCCACAAAATGTGGCGGTAATGATGGATTGGCGGAATAAATATTCCAGGAACTGTTAATGGAGAATGGTGGCTCATCCTGCAACAGGTCCATATTAGCCTGCCAAAGGCTCTCAATGGTTCCTACATCCTTCCAATAACCCTCGAATTTATAGGAGAATATTCTTGCCTGATTTTTCAGCATGTTTGGAATAATATTTTTTCCAAAATCATGACTGGAGGTTTCATCAGAAGCATCAGTCTTCAAATACTTGTCCAAGAACTCCCGGTTGAAAATGTAAATACCCATGGAGGCCAAATTGCTCTTTGGCTTGGATGGTTTTTCCTCGAATTCCACAATGCGGCCATCCTTCTTGTCAGTATTCAAAATACCGAACCGTGGGGCCTCTTCCCAAGGCACCTCAAACACACCGATGGTTACATCGGCCTTATTGGCCCGATGGGCTGCCAGCATCTTGGCATAATCCATGGTGTAAATGTGGTCACCGGACAGTACCAGTACATACTCCGGATCCACCATATCGATGAAATTCAAATTCTGGTAGATGGCATCCGCAGTCCCCTTATACCAGTCTGCCCCCTTGTCCCGAGCATACGGTGGCAATATAAACACACCACCATCTGATTTGTCCAAATCCCAGGTATCACCTGTGCCCAAATATGAGTGCAGCTCCAATGGCCGGTATTGGGTAAGTACCCCTACCTTCTCAATCCCGGAATTGGTGCAGTTGGAAAGTGGGAAATCAATTATCCGATACTTTCCGCCGAATGGTACCGCTGGCTTAGCTATATTTTTAGTTAAAGCCCCTAGCCGACTGCCTTGCCCGCCAGCCAATATCATGGCCACACATTTTGTCTTACTCATAAAACTCACCCCTTCTTTTTATGAATTGCAACAGTATGATTTTAATACTACCCACTAAATATAAAATATCATAATGTATGTTGTCTTACATTCTTCTATAAAATATATAAAAATCCTTCAAAAAAATAGAAAAATAAAAGGAATTTAGTATTTTGAGACAAAAGTACCTTGTTCATAACTTTTAATTATGGATTAAAATTTCAAACAAATACCATGGCTATCGATCCCACAAACATAGCAATACTCATCCCTTTCAGGACATTGGCCAAAAACCATTCCTGATTCCCCCGGGCTTTTTTCAGCACTATATGGGCTTCATACACCAAAAATGATGCGGTAAAAAAACAAAGGGGAACATCCCCATCAGCCAGGCCAAACAGAAACAAGGCCAAGGACAGGGCCATACCTGCCTTTTCCCCGTTGGTAAATATGGCCTCCTTTTTCGTAGATACCTTGTATATTGTCCCCTTGTATCTAAAACCTGGCATATCAATCTTTCCTTTCAATCATCCAGGCCCCGTTGTCAATCAGCCGAAGGATGACATTGTGACGCTGAAGGATACTGGAACGGTGTCCTACACTGACTACCGCCATATCCGGAAATTCTTCCTTTAATTTGTCATAGGATCTGGCCTCCAGCTCCTCGTCCATAGCTGAAGTTGATTCATCCAAAAAGGCCAGCTGGGGTTTAAAGAGCAAAATTCGGATAAAAGCAATGCGCTGCTGTTCGCCCAATGATAAAATCCGGCTCCAGTCATCCACCTCATCCAACTTATCCCGCAGAGTGGACAGGCCAAATTCATCTAAAAGAGCCGCAATATCCGTTTCATCATTTTCAGGTACTGACTGAGGATAATAAATTGCCTGACGCAGTGTACCTAACGGCAAATAAGGCCGCTGCGGCAAAAACATAACCCGCCAGTCATCCGGCATGGCAATCTGACCGCTGCCATATGGCCAAAGCTCGGCCAAAGCCCGCAACAGTGTACTCTTACCCGCTCCCGATTTACCGGAAACCAGCAGATATTCCCCCGGATTTACCGTTAAATTCAACCCTTCAATCAGTTTATGCCCCTCTGGCAAGTCTATCTCAATGTCAGACAATGCCAAAGCATCAGCTTCGTTGTTCATCCGCCTGAACTTGGACTCCAACGCATCCACTTCCTCCATATGCTGGGTAAAGCCGCTAAGACGGCGGATAACTGCTACATATTTTGCGATGGAATCGTAGGCGTCTACAAAATAGCTCAAAGCATCCTGCACCCGACCAAAGGCACTAAGCGTCTGCATAAATCCACCCAGCTGCATTTCTCCGGCAAAATATTTTGGCGCAGCCATCAATACCGGAAAAATTACTGCCAGCTGACTATAACCGTTAATATAGAAATTCAGCAGCTTGGTCCGCTTCATCAGTCCCCAGAAATTATTGATTACCATCTTAAACCGGTCCTCAAAGCCATCGGTTTCCGGCTGTTCCCCCCGATAAAATGCAATGCTTTCACTGTTTTCCCGAACCCGAACCATATTGAAACGGAAATCAGCCTCAAAGCGCTGCTGATCGTAGTTAAGACCAATCAGCTTATATCCCACCTTATGGGCCAGCCAAGTACCCACAATGGAATAAATCAGACACATAAATACCATATATCCTGGTACCGATACTACAGTTTCCCCAAACGGTATTTCCAGAATGCCGGACAAATTCCACAGCACGGCCACAAAAGCCAGCAGGGTGGTCAACTGCTTTAGGAAGCCCAGGAACAAGGTAAGGGTCAAATTGATGAATGCATCAATATCCTCCGAAATTCGCTGGTCTGGGTTATCCATATCAGACTTTAAAACCTGCAGCTTATAATAAACCTGCTTGGCCATCCAACTCCTCAGATACTGTCGGGTCATCCAGGTTCGCCATTTTATCTGGAGCATTTGCCGCAAATACACCGCATATACTGCCATTATGATATACACAAAGGCCACCAGCATAAACTGCCCGATGAGGGGCCAAAACAATGAAAAATCATAATTTTGCAGTGCGTTGTAAAAATCGTTGTACCACTGGTTCAGCAAAACCAGCATATAGACCTGCCCCAAGCTAAGAAAAATAATGACACCAAGCATTCCCCTGGCCCACCATTTTTCCTCCGACTTCCAATAGGAGCGCATCATCCGCCAGACATTTCTGGCCATATCTCCTTTTCGCAATACATACACCTCCAATACTTACATCACAATTATACAGCCTTTATATGAAATTTTCCTTAGGAAAAACTGAAAAAAAATGATAGAATACATCTGTATAAAACTAATTGGAAGGTTTAAGTATTGCCATGATTTTACTAATTATCAGTGCTGTGGTCGTATTTGTACTCACAGTTCTTGTACTGGAACGAAATATAAAAAGCCGGCTGGTCTTTGGTGCCTTTTGTCTGTCCCTGGTAACAGCCATATCCATTCTTGGCTACACCTACCTGGTCAACACCAGCACCTATACTGAGCCGGACGAATCCACCATCCGCCATATTACAGCCCAACAGCAGGCCTTTGGCGAGTGGTATACCATTTATAAAAAGAAACTGGAAAATGTGGATTATTATTGGGTGTTATATCATCGTATACTGACTGATTTTAAATATGAACGGATTTCTCTCAACGAAGCCCATCAGCAGTTGTCCACTCTGGAAACTGATGTCGTCGGTCTTCACAAGGAAATTTTTCAGATGATGCCCCCTATAAGCCTTGATGATAATAATTATGATTTGACAGCCTCCATGCTGGAAAAAACCAAGTCCTATTCCGATGCGCAGCTGAAAACCATCCGTGCTACCAAAGCAGCAGCCGATCCGGATAAGACCATTTTCAACAACCACGACCAGCAGGTACAGGCCCTGAATGATGCCAGATTGCTTAATGCACCGGATATGCTGTTTACCGCTCGGGAAATCACCACCCTGCGGGATAACCTCACCATACCGGAGGTGGATTGATGCAGGCCTATAAAACTATTGCCGAATGCGGCACAGCTTTTTATGAAATTCAAAAATCAAAATTTTATACCTATACAGCTCCTGTGGCAGATGAAGCTGCCGCCCGGGAATTCGTCCAAGGCATAAAAAAGAAGCATTTTGACGCCCGTCACAATTGCTCAGCCTGGGTACTGGGGGATGACGCCAGTCAGCAAAAATCCAATGATGACGGCGAACCAGGGGGTACTGCTGGTAATCCGATTTTGGAAGCCATCAAGCAGCATGGCCTCACCAATGTGGTGGTGGTGGTTACCCGCTACTTTGGTGGCATAAAACTGGGGGCCGGTGGCCTGATACGGGCCTATAATCACGCCGCCTCACTGGGGCTTGATGCATCACCGCTGGTGGAGGTAAAGCCCTTTTGTATGGTATCGGCGGAAATGGATTATACTTTGCTGGGTACCATCGAAAACTGGGTTCGCAATAACAGCATCCGAACCAGTGGAACCGACTACACGGACAGGGTTACAGTAAGGCTTTTAATCGAGCCTCAGAATGTGGATACAGCCAAGGCCTCCCTCATCGACCTTACCGCCGGTCAATGCCACATCACAGTGGATGAAGCGGAATTTATGAAAGTGCCAATCGAAAATTCATAACATACAAAAAGGACTGAAGCGCAACTGCCTCAGTCCTTTATTTTTTACTATGCTATTTATTTAACAAGTCATACTCCGGGAAAGTGGTCAACAGATAATTGGCAATTATCTCACCGATTATCCGCTTGCCTTCATGATCCGGATGCAAGCCATCGGTAGTGAAGTTTTCCTTCAGCTGTCCGTATTCATCCTTCAACGGGGTGGTAACATCCACATGATACGGTTGATTCATAATCCACTGATTTAATATTTCCTGCTCAGCCTGCCAATTCCATACCGGTTCCTCAACTGTTTCCACATGTTGCATAAGATCGGCATTTATTGGTGTAGCTGTGGCAAAAACCGGTATGATGTCATGAAGCTGACATTCGGCCAAAATCTGTTCCATAGCAGCAATGGTATCCCAGCCTGATTCTCCGGCCCGGAAATTATTTACGCCTCCCATAATCACCAAAATCTTTGGGCTAAAGCATACCACATCTCTGTCAAATCTGGCCGCCATATCCTGCACAGTGTCGCCACTATGCCCCAAATTTTTTATTGGCACCTTGGAATAGGTTTCCCAGCTATAAATAACATACCCTGGCGGTGTGTTGCAGGTACCGCCGCCATGGGTAATACTATCCCCCAGTGCCGCAACCTTTACCCGGTTCTCTACTGTAAAATAGTCCGGCTCAGACCATTCCGTATTGGGCTGGCCATTTTTATCAACTGACCGGACCTGCCACATATATCGACCCGGCCAAGTATATCCTCCATCCTCATACAGCACATTGCTGTCGGTTTGGAAGCTGCGGATCACCTGATATTGCCCTGGCGAATCCGCCTTTTCCCGACTGATATGGACATCGTAGCCACCACTGCCAGCTACTGGTATCCAGGAAAACACCGGATACAACGGCACATAGGCCATACGGTTAAACTCCGTCGTGCCCCGGGGCATTGATGGATTTAGTTCCTCATTTTTTAGTGGCTTTATGTCTGTATAATCACCTATCACATTGCCATTGTAGCCCAAGGGGCACACCCGCCAATAATAATGTTCAGCCTCAGGCATATCCTCCGTATTCAGCTCGTAGCCGTTGACCGGTATGCGGTTTACCGCCTTCACCCGATTGGTCAGACTGCTGTCCGGTGCTTTCATTATCTCCAGCCGATAGCTTACCGCTCCGGCAATAATTGGCCAATTTATTCTGACTTTATTGATCGTCCGGGCATCGGCCTGCCCCATAGAAACCAGCCAGCTGCCCAGCACCATTAAGATGGCCAGACTCACCGGTAAAAATCTATAAATAAATTTCAACTTTATCTCTCCCAGAGTTATTCTTCCTCATCAAATTTGATATTGGTAATAATTCGGCCCAATCTGGTCCCAGAAATGAAATTCCACAACCATTTGGTACCTACGGTAATATCAGCGTGGGTTCCTTCCAAGCGTAGCAGATGCAGGAACATCCAAATGCACCAGGCGAAAAAGCCGCCAATCTGCAAAAAGCCCCAGGATACTACCGCTTCACAGCGACCGATGGTGGCCATACTGCCATAATCCTTGTAGACAAATTCCTTCAGCTCTGTCTTGCCGGCAATCAGGCGCTTAATATTTTCCACTGCCACCACGGCTTCCTGATTGGCCACAGGAGCCACTGTCGCCAACGGTCGACCATCCTGCAGGAAATGGGCATTATCCCCAATGGCAAAAATCTCCGGGTAGCCAGGGACCTGCAAGGTCTTTTCCACAACTACCCGTCCGGCCCTATCGCATTCCGTCCCAATGGTGGATGCCACCGTATGCGCCCGGACTCCTGCCGCCCAAATGACGGTTTTGCTTGGAATAAAGGTACCATCCTTCAGGGTCAATCCGTCCTCGCTGCAATCCGCCACCGCAGTGTTCAGTATCACTTCTACGCCTTTTTCCTTCAGCACCTTCAAAGTGTAGTTCCGAAGCTTTTCCGGCATCATCGGCAGCACCTTGTCCGTCGCCTCGATAAGTTTGATACTGACTTCGTCAAAATTTAAAAACTGATAATCCTTTTTCTGGACTGCAACCAGCTCCGCTAAGGCACCCGCCTCTTCCACCCCGGTAGGTCCTCCTCCTACGCAAATAAAGGTCAGCATCTGTCGCCGCACTTCTTCACTGTCCAGCTGCTTATTGGCCCGCTCGAACATATGCAGGACATGATTGCGGATGTGCAGGGCTTCCTGGATAGTCTTCATTCCATAAGAATATTTTTTTACATTCTCCATACCGAAGAAATTGTTGGTAGCTCCTGCCGCCACCACCAGATAATCATAGGAAATATCACCGTGATTAGTATGAAGTATTTTATTTTTCCCATCAATACCCGTGGCCTTGGCCATAAACAAATCGATATTCTTCACCTTACGGAACATGGCCCGAACCGGGAAGGATATGTCGTCGGTGGACAATACCGCCGTGGACAGCTGATACAGCAATGGCTGAAACAAATGATAATTGGTTCGGTCCACCACAGTTATTTTCACCTTGGCGCCGGCCAGTGCCTTAACAGTTGACATACCACCAAATCCGGCTCCGATGATTACTACATGAGGTATTTTTTCACTCAAAATATATTCCCCCGTATCAAAAAACACATAGGCTATCTTAGCACTATTACAGCTTACTTGCAACGGCTGCCGCTATAGCCGCTCCGACACTGGACCCATCCTTAATCAGCACCGGTTCAATGGCTGCCGCATCTTCCCCTAATATTTCATAGAGGGCCCGCCGGACATTTTCCTGCACATAAGGCATATGCTGATATACTGAACCATCAACGGCAATATGCTGCGGAAGAATTTTGTCATTTCCCGCCAGGTGCCACAAGGTTCCGGCCCAGGTAGCTGCCACCAGCCGAGCCGACCGAACCGTAATGGCCTTCGCCAAACTCTTCACTTTTTCGGTCAGATCATCATCCATTACCCCGATAATATCTGGCAACAGCGTTATTACAGCCGATTTATCTTCCATAATGGCCGACATATCCACAGCAGATAGATTCGGGGATTTGTCCAGCGAAAAAAGCTGCATCAGAAGCTGGTTAAACAACATACCCATATATCGCCCCGATACCATTTTTTCCAACCGCTGCCGCCCCGGCTGTTCTGACCGCTTATCCAGTTCAATATCCCACTGAGTAGGTATTAGCTTGGCAAATCCGCCGGATTCCATATTTAAAATACAGGCCGGCCGGCCCACATCAGGCATCCGTTCCATATAGCAGGTATTATGCCCTGTGGCGTAAATAGAGCCTATTTGCGTATCAGGATAGCGGTAAGCCGCCGCCAGCTGTACGGCCACTGTATCGTTGATAATGGCCACCGGCTTAACATTGCTATAACCTGCTTTCTGCAAGGCTTTCATCAGCAGAGCATTTATGTCCTGCCCCTCCACCCCGGGAACGGCAAATTCCTTGGCCCATTTAATCAATCTGGCTTTATTTATGTCCAACTGCTGGGACCCAAAGGAAAAGGTATGCCCCAGAAAATAGGTAGTTTCCTTATCCCCGGCAATGGCTTCACCGATAATCCGGGTCAAAAAGTCAAAGAGCTCATCACAGGTTGCCTGGGCACAAATCAGGTTATATTCGTCACACACCAGTGTTTTTTCCGCCCGGCGTACCTGCTCATATCGACCATTGCCCAGCAGGCGAATTACTGTGGCCCGCACATTGGTCCCGCCAAAATCCAAGGTGAGAAACTCCCCCGTTTCCGTTCCTTTCGGCAAGCCAATGAAGGATGGCAGCATCTGCAAAGAAGAATACTCCGTGTTTTTTAGACCCTGCTCCATATCCCACCGAAACGCCCGGGCCGCTTCCGTAATATATTCCTTGTCGGCCACAAGGGTCTCCATTATTTCGTTGTATAAGGTTTTGTTAAAATCCACCACTAGCCCCCCATACTAATCAAGAATTTCTACTTCATCATTACTAATTCTCAATTACCCTTTAGGCATTATTTCAATAGAATATCCATCTGGATCGGTGATAAAGTGAATTCCAGCCGGCTCCACTACCCGCTCTACACAACCCATAGTCTGATGGTGCTGCAAAGCATCGGCATAATCGTCCACATAAAAGGACAGATGCACCGGATTATCGCCCAAATTATAGGCCCCGCTGTGGCCTTTACGCAAAGTAAGCTCCAGCTCATAACCGGAGTCTTCGGCATCCACCATATAAATCAAAGTTAGATGGGGCAGTTCTTTCCTGCTTTTAAATTTCAGTCCCAGTGCCGCTTCGTAAAATGCCATGGAACGATCCAAATTCTCCACCGCCAGGCTGGTGTGTGCCATCGTAAATTTCATGTATATCAAATCCCCTTTTTAGACATTGTATCTTCCCAATTCCTAATTCTTAATTCCTAATTCCTCATTATTTCCCCTCGTCGGCTTTTTCTTCCAAATAGGCCCACCGGTCCATCAGCTTTTCCAATTCATCACTTAATCTTTGCTGTTCCGCCGTCAGCTCCCGCAGTTGATCATAATCAGTGGCGTTTTGCTCCATCTGCAGTTCCACTACCTTCAGCTCGCTTTCCTTACTGGCAATCACTGCTTCAATCTCAGCGTATTCTTTGGTTTCCCCAAAGGTCAGGCCCTTGCTGATTCGCTTCACAGGCTTATGTACCGGTTCATTATCGGATGGCTTCACCGACCGTCGCTGTTCTGTCATCCTGCTGGCTTCCTCAGCCGCCATTTTGTCTTTATAGTCGGAATAGCCCCCCATCATTTCCTGCACCTGGCCTGATTCATCAAAATAGAATACTTTTCTGGCCATCCGGTCCGTAAAAAATCGGTCGTGGGACACAAAAATAATCGCTCCATTAAAATCTTCGATGAAATTTTCCAATACCGCCATAGTATCAAGATCCAAGTCATTGGTTGGTTCATCCAAAAGCAACACATTGGGGGATTCCATCAAAATCCGCAAAAGATACAGCCGGCGTTTTTCTCCGCCGGAGAGCCGGGCAATTTCCGTCCATTGCAAATTCGGTGGAAACAAAAACCGTTCCATCAACTGCCCAGCTGACAGCTTGGTGCCATCAGCCATTTCAATATAATGAGCTGCCTCCTGTATGTATTCCTTGGCCCGCAGACGGCCGTCCATCTCAACATTAGTTTGGGCAAAATAACCTATTTTCACCGTTTGACCAATATCCACTGTTCCAGCAGTTGGAGCCAATTTGCCGGCAATGATATTTAAAAGAGTGGACTTGCCGGAGCCATTTCCACCTAAAATACCAATCCGATCATTTCTAAGCACTGTATAGGTGAAATTCTTAAAATAGGTTTTTCCTTCCCATTTATAGGTTACATCGGTCAATTCAATAATTTTTCGTCCCAGACGACTGCCTGCCAAACCGATTTCCAGCTGAGGACGGTCCAGATTAACCTTTTGGTCCCTCACCTGTTCATAGCGCTGTATACGAGCCTTCTGCTTAGTCGACCGGGCTTGAGCCCCCCGCCTAATCCAGGCCAACTCATTTCGCAGAAAATTCTGCCGTTTCCGTTCGCCGGCTTCTTCCCGCTCAATCCGGGCCGCCTTTTGTTCCAGAAACTGGGAATAATTTCCCTCGTAATTATAAGTCTGTCCCTTGTCAAACTCCAAAATGCCGGTGGTAACCCTATCCAAAAAGTAACGGTCGTGGGTAACGGTCAACAGAGCCCCTTTCCAATTGGCCAGATATTCCTCCAGCCAGCCAATGGTCTCACTGTCCAGATGGTTGGTAGGCTCGTCCAAAATCAGTAAATCACAGGGCTGAATAAGGGCCGTAGCCAATGCCATCCGCTTTTGCTGTCCGGCCGACAAGCTGCCTACTTTGGCGGCAAAATCACTCAGTCCCAGATGGTTCAAAATAGTCTTGGCTTCACTTTCCATACTCCAGCCGTTAACACTGTCAATCCGGGCGGAAGCTTCTACCAAAGCCTGCTGAACCCACTCGGACTCATCGCCGGATTCCGATTTGGCCAAGGCCGCCTCATAATCCCGCAAAGCACGCATCAGTGGGGTGTCCCCCTTGAAGACCTCCATCAGCACAGTGTTTTCCATGGCAAAATCCTTGGACTGCTCCAAAAAGCTTATCCGCAAATTCCGCATAGCCACCATACGGCCGGTATCAGCGGTCAGTTTTCCTGCTACGGTCCGCAAAAAGGTGGATTTGCCTGTACCATTCACCCCTACAATACCGATTTTATCATTATCGTTTATATTTAAATTCACATGACTGAACAAGACTTTTTCGCCGTAGCTCTTGCCCAGATCCTCCACTGTTAAAACCAAAGACCTTTTCCTCCAGTATCACTATGCATCCCTAATTCTTCATTCCTCATTTCTCATTTCCGGTTCCTCCGGCAGAGCAATTTCAGGATGCTCCTCCTGCAACGGCTTTTGCAGCTGTACTAAAATTCTGGTAATTCGCAGATTGTCCATTTCCTCCACAAAGAAGTCCACACTGTCGCAGGAGCCTTTCATACCAATCTGTGGTGGGGACTGAATGTTGTTGTACAGCCAACCGCCGATAGTATCAATGTTATCCGCTTCGATTTCCATTTCGAAAATATCGCTGACCTCTTCCAGAAGCAGCATGGCATCAATGGAATAAATCAGCTCAGACCGCCGTTCCACGGCTGGACGCTCCTGGTCAAACTCATCCTGAATTTCGCCCACAATTTCCTCAATAACATCTTCGATGGTTACCATTCCGGCAGTCCCACCATATTCATCCACCACAATGGCCAGCTGAGATCGGTCCCGTTGCATCATCTTCAATAAGGTACTGATTTTCATAGTTTCCGGTACTACCAAAGAATGACGGATTAGCTTTCGAAGCAACGGCCGCCGCCTTTTATACAAAGACTGCATCAAGTCCTTGATGTGCAAAAAGCCTACAATATCATCCTTGTCCTCGCCACAAACCGGATAACGGGTCAGGCGTTCCTCCATGGCCACCTGGATATTTTCTTCAAAGCTGTCCTCCAGATAGAGGCAAATCATATCCGTACGCGGTATCATAATTTCCCGCACATTACGGTCAGCAAAATCAAATACATTATCCACAAAATCCAGCTCGGTCTTGTCGATGTAGCCTTGACGATGGCTTTCCTCCATCAGACGGCGTATCTCATCCTCAGTATGGGCTACTTCCGCACTGTTACCGGAAATATCAATGCCAAAAATGCCGGCTACCCAAACAGCCACCTTATTCAAAACCCACACCGATGGGTACATAATCCGCTGAAAAAACAACAGTGGCAGGGAAACGGCCAACATGACCCGCTCCACCTTTTGAATAGCCACATTCTTCGGTATCAGCTCACCGATAATAATCTGCATAGCCGTGATTATGGCAAAGGAAATCACAAAGGACAAGGTGGTGGCCAATGTACCGCCAATGCCAATCACCTCAAAGGTAGGCATCAGAATTTTGCTCACGGTGGGCTCCCCCAACCAACCAAGGCCCAAAGAAGCCAAGGTTATACCCAGCTGAGTCACAGACAGAGATACATCCACATGCTCCACCAGTGTTTTGGCATAAGCCGCATGACGAATACCGGAATTTATCATGGCATCCAGTCGGGAAAGGCGCATTTTAACAATGGCAAATTCCGCTGCCACAAAAAAACCGTTCAGAGCCACCAGCAGCAATATCAAAGCCAGCTTAAATACTATTTCTGTAATATCCAAATGAATTTCCTCCTAGCTAATCAGGGGCATATTTTTCTCATCATCGAAGGTAGCCGTACACCGAGGATAGTTGGTGCAGCCCCAGAAGGCGCCGTTTCGACCCTTGATTTTCCGCAAATGACCCTCCCGGCACTTTGGACAGAGATATTTATCCTGCGTCAGCGCCTTTGAGTTATCCCCCATATGCTCCAAGGGTGCAGCCGATACGGCCGGCTTATTGGCCTTGTTGGCAAATTTCGTGTGATTATTGGTCGATGTTGCACCGGAGTATGCAGCACTAAAGCTGTCCATCAGTTGGAATTGCTGGTTAAACTCCCGCATTTCCTCCTCACTGATATATGGATTGCCAAAGGGTGATGCCTCAAAATTACTCTTTTTTCCAACTGCCCCAGCCCTTGTCCCGCTGGAATTTCCATAATTGCGGGTGCGGTTTTGCGCCTCCACTAAATCTGGCTGACCATCCTTATCATTACAGGTCATCCGGCATTTAGGAAAAGCCGAACACCCCCAAAAATCACCATTTTTCCCTCGACGCTTCATCAACACCCCGCTTTTACACCGCGGACAGATATGGGTGGTCTGACCAGACTCATCCGTGGCCGCCACCTGAAACCGGGCCCCGTAGGCCTTGCCACACAAGGATGTAGTAAACTCCACCTGCTGAGTGATAAAGTCCTCCAAAGAGCCATCCCCATCCGCCATAGAATGGAGCCGGTCCTCCCAGATAGCTGTAAAATCCGGGTAAGACAGCTCGTCCGGCATGGCATCAATCAGCATATAGGCTGACTGGGTCGGCTGAAGATATTTCTTTTTGCCGGTGGTAATCATAAACTTTCGCTTAATAAGGTCATCAATAATGGTGGCCCGGGTGGCCTCCGTGCCAATACCGTACACATCCTTCAGCTTTTTCTTGGCTTCCGGGTCCTTTACGAATTTGTGAATATCCTTCATGGCCGCCAGCAACGAAGCTGGAGTAAATCGGGTAGGTGGCTTGGTAGCCTTCTGACTCAGCTCCCCTTCCACATATTCCACCTGATCATTCTTCTTCATAGCCGGCAAAGTGCCACTATCCTCTTCATTATTGTCCTGATTATCTGAATTATCTTCCGTCTTATCCTTAGTTTGGGCCGTATAAAGCTCCTTCCAGCCCATATCCACTACGACCCGGCCACTGGCCGAAAACTGCTCATCCTTGTATGCAATCAATACCTTGGTCTGATTGTAGATATGCACCGGATAGAACTGCGCGATAAACGCCTGAGCCACCAGAAAATAAATATTCCGTTCCACAGGACTCAGCTTATCAGCACTGGCCGGTACCCGGGTAGGAATAATAGCATGATGGGCCGAAATCTTCTTGTCGTTCCAGGCCCGGCTCTTTATAGTAGGATCTGCCCCAGCACTCCACTTAGCCAATTTGTTATCCCCAAAAGCCTGCAGATTTTTCAAAATAGCCTGGCTATCCTTAAACTGGTTGGTTGGCAGATACTCACAATCAGAACGGGGATAAGTCGTCAGCTTTTTCTCGTATAATTTCTGGGCCGTGTCCAAAACCTGCTGAGGGTCATAGCCAAACCGTTTCCCAGCCAGCACCTGCAATGACGACAGGGAAAATGGCAGCCGTTGCTGCTCCTGTTTTTTCGTCTTGGTATAATCGGAAATCAGACCATTATGTGGCTGGTCCAAAAATTCCGCCAGCTTGGCATCAGCAATATCCTTATCGATAAGGCGTCCTTCCGAATCAAGCCCCGCCTGGATATCCTTCGGGTTCCAAACGGCAAAAAAATCACCCTTATCGTGATGAAATTTCGCCTTTATGGTGTAATAATCCACCGGATGAAAATTTCCAATCTCCCGTTCGCGGCGTACAACCAAAGCCAAAGTCGGAGTCTTCACCCGACCGATAGGCAGCACCAGGTTACGATGTCCAGCCCGCTGTGCCGCCAGCGTATAAGCCCGGGATAGGTTCATGCCAATAAGCCAGTCCGCCCGGGCTCGGGCCAAGGCTGACTGCTTCAGATTAAAAAATTCACTGTTTTCTCTAAGGGAGTTATTGGCTTCCTTGATGCTCTTTTCATCCAACGCATTGAGCAAAATCCGCTTGACCGGTTTCACATTGCCCACATAATCCAACACCTCATCAATGAGCAGCTGGCCTTCCCGGTCCGGGTCCCCGGCATGTACCAGTTCATCAGCCTGTTCAATAAGCCGTTTTATTATATTGAACTGCTTGATGGCATCATCATCCACCAGCAGTTTCCACTGACTGGGCACAATCGGCAGATCCTCAGCCCGCCAGCTCTTATATTTTTCATCATATTCCTGTGGCTCCGCCTGACGCAAAATATGACCAAACACCCAAGTCACAATCCCTCCGGCCGTTTCCACAAATCCGTCGCCCCGACGGGCCGGTCCCGGCAGGCACTTGGCTATTTCCGCTCCCATACTTGGTTTTTCCGCTATATATAACCGCAATTCTACAACCTCACTAAATCAAGAAAAAATCAACTTATAAACACCTACAATTACAATTATGGTCCACAGCACCAGCAGCACGGTGGCGGCAATGCCCAATATCGGCAAATATTTGCTGTACCGGCCGGCCTTATTCTCCGCTGACTCCACTACTTCCTCCGGCAAAGATTTACGAATAGCGGTCAGAAGAGACGGCACCAGCACCATATCATCCAGCAAACCGGCAAATGGAATATAATCCGGCAATATATCCACCGGACTGACTAAGTATAACAAAACAGCCACTATGGCTACCCGAAACGCCTTCGGGGTCCGACTGTTAATCAAGGCAAATAAGATAACCAGCACATCCTTGCGAACAAGGTTAAATAGGGTAATAAGCCGTTTCATATCTATTTTCCCTTCTGTAATCATTTACTGTAAATTTGATATTAACATCTTATTTTAACACATTTTCACTATACCTTAAAGCATATCCACCACCAGTCTACTATAACAAATATTATATATTTGACACTTTTACTATATCATTTTATAATATCTCATAGAAAAATACTTAGGAGGCCTTGCAAATGAACAAAAAAACTTTCCCAATTTCCCAAGAAAAGCTGGAAGAAATCATAAAAACATATCCAACGCCATTTCACATCTACGATGAAAAGGCCATACGGGCCAACATCCGCCGTTTGTTTAAGGCCTTCAGCTGGGCTCCGGAATTCCGGGAATATTTTGCCGTTAAGGCCACGCCCAATCCCCGTCTTATGCAGCTTTTAGCCGAGGAAGGCACCGGTGCAGACTGCAGTTCCCTGGCCGAGCTGCTGCTGTCTGAAGCCGCCGGCATTACCGGTGAAAAAATAATGCTAACCTCCAACGATACTCCAGCCGACGAGTTTCAAAAGGCGATTGAGCTAGGTGCCATCATTAACCTGGATGATATTACCCATATTGAATATCTGGAAAAACACGCCGGTATGCCGAAGATTATGTCCTTTCGATACAACCCCGGCAATCAGATTGCCGGCAATGACATTATCGGCAAGCCAATGGAAGCCAAATACGGACTAACCCATGAGCAGATTTTGGAGGCCTATAAAATAGCCCAAAGCAAGGGTGTAAAACGGTTTGGACTCCATTGCATGGTTATTTCCAACGAGCTTAGAACCGAAGGCTTTGAGCTTACCGCCTCTATTATGTTTAACCTGGCCAAGGAAATCAAAGAAAAGCTGGGCATTACCCTGGAGTTTGTTAATCTGGGCGGTGGAATCGGCATTCCTTACGAACCAGATCAGGCGGAAGTTAATCTGGAGGAAGTTGGGGAAGGAATCCATCGGCTTTATCAAAAAATTATGGAGCCGGCTGGTCTGGGCAACTGTGCCATCTGCTTCGAATCCGGCCGGGCCATCACCGGGCCATACGGATATCTGGTTTCCACCGCTATCCACGAAAAGCATACCTACAAAAATTACATCGGTCTGGACTCTTGTATGGCCAATCTGATGCGGCCAGCCCTGTACGGTGCTTATCATCATATCACCGTCATAGGCAAGGAGAATGCCCCAAAGGATCATGTTTATGATGTAACCGGATCCTTGTGCGAAAACAACGATAAATTTGCCATTGACCGGCAACTGCCAAAGATTGATATGGGTGACCGGATTGTAATCCACGACACCGGGGCCCACGGCCACTCCATGGGCTTTAACTACAACGGCAAGCTGCGCAGTGCCGAACTGCTGTTAAGGGAGGATGGCAGTGTCGAGCTCATCCGCCGGGCCGAAACCATTGATGATTATTTTGCTACCCTCACCGGTTTTACCGGGTCACTTATAAAATAAAAAATGATATATTCTAATTTTATTATTGCCGTGGAGGCAGTGTTGCCCATCACTATCCTTATTTTGGTGGGACTCTTGGTCAAAAAGATGCATTTTCTGACTCTGGAAGAAATCAAACATATCAATAAAATGGTATTCAAGATTTTTTTCTTCTGCCTCCTGTTTGAAAATATGTATAAGGCTGATTTTGATGTCGTCTTCCAGCCGCGGCTTATGGTCTTTTGTCTGGTGGCCATAATAGCTATTGTTGCCCTTGCAACTATGATAATATGCCCTCTGGTGAAAGATAACCGTCAGCGCGGGGCCATGATTCACGCTATCTACCGTAGCAATTTTATCATCATTGGCCTGCCGGTTGCCGCCAACATTTTTGGCAGTGACAATCTGGCCGTACCATCCATGTTGATAACTGTGGTCATTCCGACCTACAACATCTTGGCGGTATGTGTATTTGAAACCTTCCGGGGATGCACCATACGGCTCAAGCCGGTGCTTATTGGCATCTGTCAAAATCCGATGATTTGGGGCTGCATAGTAGGCAGTATATTGAATCTCTGCCAGATTGATGTACCGGAATCCATTTTAAAACCGGTATATCAGATAGCTGGTGCCACCACACCTTTGGCCCTAATCCTGTTGGGGGCCTCCTTTAATATGTCCGCCGTATTACACAACAAGCTATCCATTGCGCTTTGTACCATGGCGCGCCTGATAATTGTTCCGGCTATAATCCTGCCGATTGCCGTATGGATGGGCTATCGGAACATAGAACTGGTCAGCCTGATAACCATCTTTGCCTCACCATGTGCTGTAGTAGGCTTTACCATGGCCCAGCAAATGGACAGTGACTATGCTTTGGCCAGCAACTGTATCATAGCTACTTCGGCCCTGTCCTGCTTCACTATGATGGGATGGATATTCGCCGGAAAAATGCTATCACTATTTTAAAACGAAATATATGGCAACGCTAAAGGCGGGGAAAAGAGTGAGCTCTTTTCCCCGCCTTTCTAATTGTGTATTTCTACAGCTCCTGCAGAATACCTTCCTTGTCCTGACGCTCCGTAGCGTCCACCAGTCGTTGCCACCGTTCGGCGTCCGACGCCGGAATTTTGTAATCCGCCAATTCCGCAAAAATATCTTTGATGCTATCAAAGTCATTTTCCTCGGCCATGGCCCGGATTTCCTCATAAACGCTTTCCAGCAAATCGGCATCGGCCTCCGGCTTGCCTTCGTCCGCTTCGTCTACCGCAAACACTTCCGTCAACGGTCCCTTAAAGCCTCTATAAGTATCTATAAAGGCAGTATGATGCGCCTTGATATAGTCCACATCCCCCGCCTTACCGGCATTTTCCAGTAGTTGGGCCTCCTCCGCAAAGCCCGTCGCCCCAACAATCCGGGCCGAACTCTTCATTGCGTGCACCTTGATGGTATAATCATGGATATTTTCCTCATTATAAAAGCCATCCAATACCGCCGCATCCTCATCCAAGGATTCATAAAAAATTTTCAGCAATGGCAAATATGCCTCTACATCGCCACTGTTCTTAATACCCGTGGCCAGATCAATCCAATCCTGGTCCTTCAGCGGCAACAATATTTCCGGAACCTCCAGTTCTTCCTCTTCTTCGGCACTATCATCCACTGCCACGGACTTACGGATTTTATCCGGCGGTAAATAGTTTATCAGCATATCCTCCAGCTTGCCAGGATGTACCGGCTTAGTCAGATAATCGTTAAAGCCGGCAGAGATGTACTGTTCCCGGGCCCCTGAAATAGCGTTGGCCGTGAGACATATAGCAACGGTATCCACATTGGAGCCCCCCGTCTGAGCCCTTAATTCATGCAGAGTTTCGATACCATCCTTGCCTGGCATCATATGATCCAGGAAAATAAGATCATACTTCTGACTCTGGGTCATTGCAAGAGCTTCCTCCCCGTTGTCAGCGGTATCAATTATCATCTTGGTCCGTTTCAAAAGACTCTTAAACACCGTAAGATTCATCGGGTTATCATCCACCACCAACACCATGGCCTCCGGTGCTGTAAATTTTTCCCGATACTTCTTATGTTCCTTTAAAAGCATATGAACTGAGGTCCTGTAGTCACCCAAAGGTTCCCACTTGACCACCTTTTGACGCAAATCGAAGAAGAAGGTAGAGCCTTGCCCGTAGACACTTTCCACCTGCAGGGATGTGCCCATCATTTCCAGCAGATTTTTGGTGATGGTCATACCCAGACCAGTGCCTTCTATGTTACGATTGCGTTTCTCCTCGATACGCTCAAATTTGGAAAACAGCTTTTCCATATCCTCCGGCTTAATACCAATCCCCGTATCCTGGACCTTCACATGGAGAATAATACTGTTTTCGTCATCTTCACACCGGTCAAAGCCCACAGAAAAGGTTACACCACCTGTTTCAGTGTATTTGACGGCATTGGTCAAAATGTTGGTAATGACCTGCTTTACCCGCACCTCGTCGCCAAAAAGCTGCTTTGGTACATTCTGGTCAAAGTCCACACTGAAAGCCAGACCTTTATCATCCGCCCGATTGTGAATCATTACCACCATATCGTTAAGCGTGGAGGACAGGTCGTACTCCACCGGTATAATATCGATTTTCCCGGCCTCAATCTTGGAAAAGTCCAAGATATCGTTAATCAACCCCAACAGGGTATTGCTGGCACTTCGAACATTTTCCGCATAGGAAAGGATGTTATCATCCTCACATTCCCGTAAAATCAGCTCGTTCATACCAAGAACCGCATTGATTGGGGTACGAATTTCATGGGACATATTGGAAAGGAACTCGCTCTTGGCATGGGATGCCTGTTCAGCAGCCTCCTTTTCCCGGCGCAGGGAATCCAGCGACGCCCTTCGATATTCCTCCACCCGTTCACTGACCACAAAGGTATGCAACAAGCAAGTGCCCAGCATATAGCCAATGGTATACATCGGTACGAAGAGGAACTCAAGCTGAAGGATAAGGGACACCGCGACAACCAACCCAAAGAGGCAAATAGCCCAATGACGCCTTTTAATGGCTCCTTTTAATCTGAGAGTTGCATTAAAGGTATAGGCAGATGACAGCAGGAACATCACTATTTGGAAAATAAGCTGCCCGTATCGAGCCGGGCAGGCATGATATTCCCCAGCCTCATCAAACCAGAACAAAACCGGGGTAAAGATGCTGGCAATCGATGCCACAGCAATGCCCACGAAAAAAATACGCCCAGACCAAGTAAGGAGCCGGCTGTAAATATTATCATCAGCCAGATAAGCTACCACATACCTGGTCCAGTTCAATATGCCGGACGCCATAACTATGTAGTATAGCACCACATTTGCAATGAGCAGCGTAGTAAGATGGAGCTCATAAAGAACTCCCCATAGCATATCGGAAATATAATAGGCCATAACGGCATATAAAAACTGCTTGTAGATTTTTCTGGCCGGAATATTATAGCCTTTGCTGCTGTTAAACATAATGTCATAATTGACTATTAACAGAATCATTATCGCCAGCAAAGCAATTAAAGCTAAATACCACATAGAGAATGCTCCTCTCTACTATTTCACCCCACACTAACGGGTGCTAAGGCTCCTTCCGCTAAGGTGGGAGTCAAGCACCCGTAAAGCACTGGATTTATTCGGCTAAATTAAATAGGCACATAAACCACCACTGAACAAATGTCATCTTACAGCTTTTCACGCAAGCTTTCCAGCAGCTTGCTCTTGGTGGTAGATTTCAATACATAACCATCTGGCTTCAATGCCATAACCCGCTCTACGCCTTCCCGGGTACCTACTCCTGTCAGAAAAATCACTGGGATATTCCTGGTAGCCGGTTCCTGACGCAGCATTTGGAAAACCTGTGGTCCATCCACAACCGGCATCTCATAATCAAGCAAAATAAGGTCAACCGGGGTTTGCAGCAAAAAGGTAATGGCCTTCATCCCAGATGTAACACTGTAAATCTGATAATCATCCTTCATCCATTCCTTGATCATTCGGGCAAAGGATGGATCATCATCAACTACAAGGATTTTCTTCTTCCCCTTGCCATGAATCGCACTAAGCACCGACTGCTCCAATTCATTCATCTTCACTGGCCGGTCCAGCCAAACCATGGAATCCACCCGTACATTATGTTGTATCAGCCAAGGCCGGTCCTTCTTTTCTCCAATCAGCATCATATTGGTACCGCTATTCCAAATCTGTTCCTGTATAAAATCCAGCGTTTCAACCTCTTTCTGGTCATCAGCGATGTCACCAGGCAGGTAGATGATAAATAACAGGGCCGTATCCGCCATGTCCTTCAATCTGCCATAATCTTCGGCAACCACCACAACATTATAACCACATTCAGCCAGTTTTCGCTCAATAGCCTTTGCTACCACACTATATTTATATACAACCAGGACAATACTTAAATCCCATTCCATATCTATGCGCCCCCTAATCTATAAATCAATTTTATTCACTTACACACAAAAAACCTATAAGAGCATTATTCTATCATAACACCTAAAAATCCTGCTTTAGACTGGGAAAAGCGCATGTCAAAATTTCATATGCCCCATTACTAGTTTTCGTAAATTTCTCCGTGGCACTCGTAATTTCTTATTTCCTTAACCTTGTTGTCCCCATCCAGCATTACCACCCGGGGCTTATACTGTACTGCCTCGTTTTCCTCCATAAAGGCATAAGCCATAATAATGACCACATCCCCCGGCTGGGCCCAGCGGGCAGCAGATCCGTTCAAACAAATCACGCCCGATCCCGGTTCTCCCGGAATAACATAGGTCTCCAATCGGGCACCATTATTGTTGTTGACCACCTGTACCCGTTCGTTTTCATAAATCCCGGCGGCCTTCATCAAATCCGAGTCAATAGTGATACTGCCCATATATTTCAGATTAGCCTGGGTCACAGTAGCACAGTGCAGTTTGGCTTTAAGCATATTAAGCATCATCTTCTTAGCCCTCCAAAATCACATTGTCAATAAGTCTGGTTTTTCCGATTTTCACCGCAATGGCCATAATATCGCCAGCTTGGGCTGTTTCGATCTCCGCCAGGGCCGGGAAGGAATATATCTCCACATAATCAATGACCGCCAACGGTTCCTTATTTATTTCATCCTTTATGATCTGCTTTAGGGTCTCAACCTGGACAGTCCCCTTTTTAAAGGCTGTAGCGGCCAAATTCAGACTGCGGGACAGCACCAATGCCGCTTCCTTTTCCTGAGGAGACAAGTATGCATTACGGGAGCTTCTGGCCAAGCCATTCTCCTCACGGACTATTGGCACCATATGGATTTCCACCGGTATGGCCAAATCCTCCACAAACCGTCTGATAACACAGACCTGTTGAGCATCCTTCTGCCCGAAAAAGGCCTTATCTGCCCGGGCAAGATTTATCAATTTGGTAACTACCGTAGCCACTCCGCGAAAATGTCCCGGTCGCTGGCCTCCGCACAGCTTTTTGGTAAATTCTCCCTCCACATTTACATAAGTGCAAAATCCTTCCGGATACATTTCACTTGGCTCCGGATGGAACACCGCATCTACGCCAACACCTTCCAGCTTGGCACAATCCTGCTCAAACTGGCGAGGGTACGCATCAAAATCTTCATTTGGACCAAACTGCACCGGGTTGACAAATACTGAGGCAATTACCACATCAGTATTTTTCTTGGCCTCCCGCATAAGGGTCAAATGACCCTCATGCAACGCTCCCATAGTTGGCACCAGACCAATAGTTTTACCGGCCTGTTTCTGTGCCAATGCAAAATTCTTGATTTCGTCCTGTGTTCTTAATACTTTCATTTTTCTTCCCCTACTTATGCTAATTCCGGCACAGAGTCAGCCTCATCCGCCTCACTGTGCTTTGCGAAAAAATTTGCCAAAATCGCCCCTGATACATTGTGCCACACGCTGAAAATTGCCCCAGGAATGGCGGCCACCGGGTCAAAATACATTACAGCCAGCGAAGCCGCCATACCGGAATTCTGCATCCCAACCTCAATGGATACCGTGCGGCTTTTGGTTTCATCCAGTCGGAAGGCCTTGGCCAAAAGATAACCCAGCAAAAGGCCAAAACTGTTGTGGCAGATAACCACAGCAAACATCAAAAGGCCCACATCCAAAAGCTTTGCTGCGCTAAGAGAAACCACACCACCAACCGTCAGAACCACCGTTACAGCGGAAAGCACCGGCATAAACGGATTGATTTTACGGGAAAAGTCATCAAAGAAATGATGTACAGCCAAGCCCAACAGAACTGGCAGCAAGACCATTTTTACAATAGACATCATCATAGCTGAAACCGACACATCAATAACCGCATCAGCCAGCAAATAAGTCAAGATTGGAGTAACCAATGGGGCCAGCAGGGTTGAGGTAGCAGACATAGACACGGACAAGGCTACATCACCTCTTGCCAAAAAGGCAATTACATTGGAAGCAGTGCCCCCTGGACAGGTTCCCACCAAAATAACGCCAATAGCAATCTCCGGTGGCAGGGCAAAGGCCTTTACCAGCCCAAAAGCCACCGCCGGCATGATAAGGAACTGGGCAAACACGCCAATAAATATCCCCTTTGGATTACGGAGAATATTTTTAAAATCATCCACCGTCAGGGTCATCCCCATACCAAACATAATGATTCCCAAAAGCAGGGGAATATGTGGCCCAACCCAAGTCAACGCCTCTGGCTGCCACACGGCAAATACACCAATAAGAAACACCATCAAACTCATATTGCTTACCAGAAAATCGCAAGCTCCTTTTACTGCTTTCAAAAAAGCACCTCCCTAAGAAATTTGACCAAGGGACCCAAAAATTATCAATATAAAAGCCTCCTTATCCCTGGAGATAACGAGGCACATAAACACAATAACCGCAAGCTCATAAAGCTATCGGCATCATCCGTCTCAGTCACAAGGATCTAAGCGAAAAAGTATTTTATTGAATTGAATAATTTATAGAGTATGGCTCCATCACGGATGCCATCCCTTGTCTGTGGACAATGATAGCACAAACATTGTGGAATAACAAGACTTAACCTTTCCGTTGCAGTTAACAAAAGTAGTTGACAAGGGGATTATTAAATGGTAATATATCACTGTTGCACAGCACGGTTGTGCAATAAATGTGCCGAAGTGGCGGAATTGGCAGACGCAGCAGACTCAAAATCTGCCGTATGCAAATACGTGCCGGTTCGAGTCCGGCCTTCGGCACCACTTGAAAATAAAGGCTTCCGAGATTTCGGAAGCCTTTTCTT
>CADACU010000013.1 GCA_902786545.1 uncultured Anaerovibrio sp. | reverse complement strand
ATTGCGGTAAACTGGGATGTGGGTCTGGATAAGGATTACACGGTAGAAATTGAAATCCATTGTAATGATACTGCCGGAATACTTACCAGTATTTTGGCCGTTCCGTCGGAGATGAAGATGAATGTCAGCTCCGTTAATGCCCGGACTAACCGAAATAATAAGACTTCCGTCATTATGATGGGTATTGAGGTTAATGCAGCCTCTCAGGTTGACCAGATAATGACTAAAATTAGGCGGTTAAAAGATGTGTACAGTGTAAGCCGGGCTATGACCAACAATGCGGATAAGCGCAATGGTTGATGGGGGTTTTATGGATTTTTCAGTAAAAACAATGGTAGTTGGACCAGTGGGAACAAACTGCTACATCTTAAAAGACAATAATTCCAGCGAAGGTATGATTATTGATCCGGGGGATAATACAGAAGGGATACTGGCCTATATAAATGAAAATGATATCGATGTGAAGCTTATAGCCTTGACACATGGCCACTTTGACCATATTGGGGCCGTGGAGGAGCTACGGCAGTCCTTAGCAGTCCCGGTGGCAGTTCATGAGGCTGATGCAGATATGATTACCGATGGGCGGAAAAACCTGTCGGCCTTTATGGGGGCGATAGTTGAAACTGAGCCTGCGGATATAATCCTTCGTGACGGTGACTGTATTTCCTTTGGTAAATGTAGTTTGCGGGTTATCAGTACCCCGGGACATACCAGGGGGGGGATTTGTCTTCACGGTGGTGGAGCACTCTTTAGTGGTGATACACTGTTTGCTGGTTCCATTGGGCGGACTGATTTCCCGGAGGGCAGTTTGGAGGAAATAATTAAGTCCATTCAGACCAGACTAGCCAAGGTGGAAGATATGGTTAAGGTGTTTCCTGGCCACGGTCCGGCCACTAATATGGGCATTGAGCGGGAAAGTAATCCATATATGTAAGGCATAAGTGAGGAGGAAGGTCAATGAAGAAGGTATTGCAGCTGGTCAGTGATGATTTTGAGGACCTGGAATTGTGGTGTCCGGTGATGCGGCTGCGGGAAGCCGGTATTCAAGTGGATTTGGTGGCAGAAAAGCCAGGATTGTACCACGGAAAGTATGGTGTACCCTGTGAAGTAGCCATGTCCTTTAATGATGTGAACTCCAAAGACTACGATGGTATTCTGGTACCAGGTGGCTGGGCACCGGATAAGCTGCGCAGATTTCCAAAGGTTTTATCCCTGGTCAAGGAAATGGATGCGGACAAAAAGCTTATTGGTCAGATTTGCCACGCTGGCTGGGTATTGGCTTCTGCCGGTATTTTGCAGGGGCGAAAGGTCACCAGTACCCCGGGGATTAAGGATGACTTGTCCAATGCCGGAGCGATATGGCTGGATGAACCATGTGTGGTGGATGATAATATTGTATCAGCCCGCCGTCCGCCAGATATACCGGAATATATGAATCAGCTGGTAAAGGTAATAAATCGCTGAAATTAAAGATAGCTTTTTGTATTCATGTATACATAAAATTTCAGGTTGACATTTTTTGCTATTTTTTCTATAATTTATGTATAATTTGTAAAGCAGGACAATGAAGTCCCCAGATACCAGGTACCGGGTATTTGGGGATTTTTCTTTGGACAATGGCGTCCATCTGGCATTTTTATTGCCGGGTGGGCGCTGTTTTTGGTTCTGCTGAAATTATATGTATTAGGTTGAGAGTTTAGTTGCATTTTGGAAGGGATGATTATTATGATTGACACCGGCGATACGGCTTGGGTGCTTATCAGTGCCGCTTTGGTCTTTATAATGACACCGGGCTTGGCTTTTTTCTATGGTGGTATGGTCCGCAGCAAAAATGTTTTGACCACGATTATGCAGAGCTTTTTTATTGTAGCCATGATTTCCGTGGAATGGATTGTCATTGGTTATACCATGGCCTTTGGTGGTGATATGAACGGCTTTATTGGTAATATGGATAAATTTGGCCTAGCAGGTATTGGTATGCAGGTTTTGGAAGGTGCTACTATTCCTGAGCTGGCATTTGTTGCTTTTCAGTGTATGTTTGCGGTGATTACTCCGGCACTGATTACCGGTGCTTTTGCCGAGCGGATGAAATTTGCTGCCTTTGCGGTATTTATATTGCTCTGGGCGATTTTAATTTACAATCCGATGGCCCATTGGGTATGGGGCGGCGGATTTTTGGCTGAACTGGGGGCCTTGGATTTTGCCGGTGGCCTGGTTATACATATCCTGTCCGGCGTATCCGGTCTGACCATTTGTCTGCTGCTGGGCAAGCGGCATGGTTATCATTAT
Organism: uncultured Anaerovibrio sp.; assembly: GCA_902786545.1. Classification (GTDB taxonomy): domain Bacteria; phylum Bacillota; class Negativicutes; order Selenomonadales; family Selenomonadaceae; genus Anaerovibrio. The sequence continues at coordinate 38,157 of CADACU010000013.1, read as the reverse complement.
ACGGCAATGTTACCACACAATTTGCCAATGACTGTTATGGGAGCAACCCTCCTTTGGTTTGGCTGGTTTGGCTTTAATGCCGGCAGTGCTCTGGGGGCCAATGCTTTGGCCGCCAATGCTTTTGTAGTAACTCAGGCTGCGGCGGCTGCTGCTGCAGTGTCCTGGGTATTGGTGGAATGGAAGATTAACGGCAAGCCAACCATCTTGGGAGCTGTTTCCGGTTGTGTTGCCGGTCTGGTGGCTATTACACCGGCGGCTGGCTATGTGGCTCCGCTGCCAGCGGTTATTATTGGTCTGGTTGGGGGTGCAGTTTGCTACTTTGCGGTGGCGGTTTTAAAGGAAAAACTGGGATATGATGATTCTTTGGATGCCTTCGGTGTACATGGTATAGGCGGTACCTGGGGTGCCATAGCTACTGGTATTTGGGCTACCACAGAAATCAATCCGGCTGGAGCCAATGGCTTATTTTACGGCGAAACTCACTTGTTTACTGCACAGTTAATTTCCATAGTTGTTGCTTATGTTTTGGCTGTTGCAGGTTCCTTTATCATTTATAGACTTGTTAGCAGCTTTATGGAAGTTCGGGCCGATGAAACTGAGGAACTCACCGGTTTGGATATTGTAGAGCATGGTGAACGGGGCTATGCCAGAAGTGTTCTGACGGGGAGTCCATTACTGGGATCATTTGAAGACTCCAGTGAAATGCTGGCCAACACAGTTCATGCTCTGGCAGGGAAAGGATGATTGGTATGCTGACAAAGATTGAGATTATTACCCGCTCCAGTAAGTTAGATGAGCTGTTGGGGGCCCTAAACCGGATTGGTGTACTGGGAATCACCGTCAGTCAAGTGTTCGGCTGTGGCCTGCAGAAGGGTCATCGAGAGGTATATCGGGGCAAGGCCTACGATATAAATCTTGTTCCTAAAATAAAAGTAGAAACTGTGGTTTCGGAAATTCCTGTGGAAAGGGTGCTGGAAATATGTGAAAAGGTGCTTCGGACCGGGCAGTTTGGCGATGGTAAGATTTTCGTGACAGAGCTGAAGGATGCGGTGCGTATCCGTACAGGTCAGCGAGGCGATGATGCCATCCGGGACATTCCGGGGGAGAAAAAGGAAGCCGTAAGCTAAGAATTATGAAAACGGGTTGCTGATTGAGATGTAACCCGTTTTTTGCTAAGTAATGATGGTGATTTACTTGATTATAGCCAGTGCATTTGGTATATTATGAACAAAGATGTTAGAAAGGTCTGGTATACATATGTTACAACAGGTTTCTTTGTTCACGGAAAATAAAACGGGAGGGCTTTTTCAAATTACCAATGTTCTGGCCAAGTCAGATATCAATATCTATACCATGTTGGCCAATGACAGTGCTGAATTTGGTATCATCCGCCTTATTGTTGATCAGCCGGAAAAAGCCATAGATGTATTGCGCAAGGCAGGCTATCAGTGCCGGGAGGACAAGGTTATTGCCATTACCATGGAGGATACTCCTGGTTGTTTGGATAATATTCTCAACGCCATTCATGGGGCAAATATAGATATTTCTTATTTGTATATTTCCTTTGAGCGTGATACCGGCAAACCGGTGGTGGTATTTAAGACCAATGAACCAGAGACGGCTACCTTCCTGATGGGGAAAGGATATAATTTAATCGAGAAATTTTGATATAGCAGTGTGCTTCCTGTAGGGCTGGGGGAATGATCTCCAGCCCTTTATATTGTTGCTTTTTTCCTTTCCTTGTTATTTACAGATTATAAGCGTATAATAAACGAGTGAAATTTTTAACAGAGGTGTAATAATGCCAGATATTGACATGACAAAAATAACCGATAACCTTTTGAAGGTGTATAATTACGCTTTTATTGATGATATGCCCTACGGCTTTTTTAAGCCCAATGATGCTATGTATGTTGGGGTAAAGCTGGTGGATAAAATGTATCATTGTCCGGAATGTGGCGGAGAATTTACTGTTAAATTCCGGAATGATAATGATGGTATCACTTATTTTTCCAAGAGCAGAGTGGCCTCCCAGCGGGAAGTCTACGATGAGCTGGATTTGGATTTTCCGGCCCAGTGGGAGCTGATGGAAAAGCCGTTTACATATCATACTATTGGGGTGTGCAGCAAATGTGCCAAAAAGCATATTTTAAATTCCCAGGAGGCGGGTCAACATATATACAATTTGTGTCACCAGCTTCATATGCAGGATGAGCTGTTGGCGGCCAAGGCGAAAAAGCTGATGACTGCTTCTGTAAAAAAATGGCTGGACGGAATTGAGGATTCCAGCTATCTGTTGCAGTTTGATTTATCCACCCATGAAAGCTTGCGAGATTTGGTGTGTGCTGTTATATTGCAGGATACTCAGGCTATTGAGGACGCCTTACAGGAGTATCGTGACACCATTCAGCCACTGATTTATGAGGCCAAAAAGCTTTTAGAAAAGCAGACTCCGGCCTGGAAGGCGCAAGTAGCCCATTCATCCAGTTTGCCCATGTCCCTGTCCGATGAGGAGTACCACGAATATACAGTGGCTTTTCCGGCTGATGACACGGTTGGACAGGATTTCTATATTACCCAATCTGTGGAAAAGGAACGGGTAGGTATGTTTTTGGAGCAGAGGCGCTGTGCCAGTCTGGAAGAATTACTGATGGACACTGGTTTCCATGAGGAATGGATTGATATGGTGGTTGACAAGGGAACCTCTTTAAAAAAGTAAGGTGATGTGTATGGATAAACTCATTAAAAAAGTCAGTGCGGTATGCTTTCTGATATTCATTGTAATGACATCAATTTCTTTTGCGGCCAGTCCGGCAGATTTTTCCTTTAAGGGACTTTCCCTGGGGGATAGCGTGGCTCAGATGCAGGAAAAGCTGGGAGAACCGGATTTTGATACTGAGATGTATCATCGGGGGGTTCCGGTAATAAGATATACTTATTCGGCGGATCAGAAGATATATGTTTCAGCTGCTGATAAAAAGGTTGTGGAGATATTCTGTAAAAGCAAGCATTATGTTGGGCCAAAGGGTGTGACCTATGGGGCTACCCGGGCCGGAATAACCGATGCGTTTGGCACGGCTGAGCATAAGCAATTAGATGGAAGCATATACTATGTTTTTACCAATCCGTCCAATAAAAAGGCCAAGATGCTTTTGGAGCTGGAGACGGAGAAATACTATCTCCTGAGCTGGACTTATACTACTTTGCCCTTGGATGCCGAGGAGATACTGGACATTCATGATGATGAACCTGTTGATAGGAAGCCGGCCCCAAAATTTAATTATGGTGGATTATAAACAAATACTATAAACATAAAGAAGGGTTTGTGTTGAAGTTTAAATTGAATGTTTTGTTAACCATAATGACCATGGTTTGTATGCTGACCATATCGGCCTATGCTGAAGCAAAAATGGCTGTACCAAGGGTGACAGCAGATGCTGTGATGGTAGTGGATAATAAAACAGGAAATGTATTATATGAAAAAAATGCTGATAAGCGGGAATATCCGGCCAGTCTCACCAAGGTAATGACTGCGATTTTAGTGCTGGAGGACAACCACAATGATAGGAATGTCAAGGTAAGCCGGGAGGCTGGCAATACCCCGTATGCCAGTTTTGCGTACACTGGGCAGGTGATTCGTCAGTTTGATATGCTGACCCAGATGCTGTTGCTGTCAGACAATGTGGCTGCTTCGGCGTTGGCTGAGGCGGTAGGTGGTAATCAGCGAAATTTTGTCCGGATGATGAACAATAAGGCCAGGGATATTGGTGCAGTCAGCACCCATTTTGTCAACCCACATGGTTTGACGGATTATGATCACTACACTACGGCCCGGGATGTGTTCAAGATTGCCAATTATGCCATGAAAAATCCCTTGTTCAGGCGGATAGTGGGAACACAAAGCATGTATGTCAACAGTGTTTACCCTCCGGGTGAGACCCTGTTTTGTGAAAATACCAATGATCTCGTGTATGATTATGATGGATGTATTGGGGTAAAAACCGGCTGGACAAAGGCGGCCAAAGGTTGTCTGATTTCAGCGGCTCAACGCAAGAATAATGAGGTAATGGTGGTGCTGCTTCATTCAGATAGTATGGAAAGCCGTTTTACCGAAGCAGCTAAATTGTTGGATTATGGCTTTGATATATTGTCAGGCCATTGATAATATATAAGGAGGCACTTATGAAAAGAATTCTAATTTTTGCCATGCTGCTGATGGTGCTAATGACTACCGGCTGTATGGCAGGCAACAACAATGGAAAAGGAGCGAATGACAAAGTGGCTAATCGTATTGCAGTTTTTGACACCAATATGGGGGTATTTGAGGTTGAGCTTACCGAGGATAAGACCCCTATCACTACTGAAAATTTTATTAAGCTGGCCGAGGATGGCTATTATGACGGAGTAATTTTCCATCGGGTTATTGATGGCTTTATGATTCAGAGTGGTGACCCAACCGGCACTGGCACGGGTGGTCCTGGCTACAATATAAAGGACGAATTTGTACCGGAGCTGCGTCATGAGAGCGAGGGTATTCTTTCCATGGCCAATACCGGTCGGCCTAATACCGGTGGTTCTCAGTTCTTTATCACTTTGGCACCAACGCCGTGGCTTGACGATCATCATGCCGTATTTGGCAAGGTGGTAAAGGGGATTGAGGTAGTTCGGGAGATTGGTCATGTGAAGACCGGGGCCCAGGACAGACCGGTTCATGATGTGGTTATTAACAGCATCAAGATTAAAGCGGCTGAATAATGAAGGCCTATACCTATATTTTAAAATGTGCTGATGGTTCCCTTTATACGGGCTATACTACGGATATTGAACATCGTTTGGCGATGCATAACAGTGGTAAAGCCAGCAAATATACCCGTAGTCGGTTGCCGGTGCAGCTGGTTTATGTTGAAGAATTTGATGACAAAAACCAGGCTATGAGCCGGGAGTGGGAAATAAAACAAATGACTCGTCAGAAGAAAGATGAGTTGATTAAAAGCAAGGAAGTTTACACTTTTGTGTAAACTTCCTTGCTTTTTGCTGTGAATATGTTAATAAAACTGTTAATAACTTTTTACTATTTATTGACACTTTAGTGGTGGTATGGTAAACTAAGCTAGGAATAAATACACCCGTATGTACTGATTTTACCTGTGCTAACGGGTGCTAAGGCAATCATCTCTTAGGTGGGAGCAGAGCACCAATAAAGCCCAGGATAAGTTTCATTTTACAGGATGTATAGAGGTTTCACGGATGGGAGGAGAATGAGTTATGGCTATGACGATTTCATCGATGGCTAAAAACGAATACAGTTTTTACCAGTTAGCTCAGGATCAAGGGGTTGGTCTGTATGGCAATAGGAATGCCACCAGCAAAACCAATAATGTCTCTAATATCTCTGATATGTGGAACAGCTATGCCGGTTCCCAGAACAGTGGCAATTCTTATAGCCTTAATGCGGCCGATGTTTATGGCATTAAGGAAGGGGCCAGGGAGCTATTGAGTTCCTATGAGAGTACCCGCAAGGAGTTTAACGAGGATTTCAGCTCTGTTATGAGTGATTTGTCCAAGGCGACAAAAAATCTTCGTTCCACGAATTTTAATGTTGGCAAGGATGCCTTGACCAAATCGGAAGTTACCACTACTGATAAGGATGGCAAGACTACCACCGGCACAAAGACTGAGATGAGTGATGAGCTGAAGACGGCAGTAAAGAATGTTAAGGACTTTGTAAGTAGCTACAATGATGCCGTCAGCTTTATGAAGGATAATGCGTCCATTTCCAAACGGATGGGGCGTGTTAGTGAAATGTTTGCCGACACTGCGTATCGGGCCTCAAATTATCAGAGTATTGGTATTAGTGTAGGCAAGGATGGCAGCCTGTCTGTTGATGAAGAAAGATTGACCAATGCCATTACTTCTTCACCGGACAAGGTTTCACGAATTTTGGGACAGGATGGCTTGGCTGGCAAGACCGAGTCTCACATTCAAACCGCTAATTCCCAGAAGGATAAGTTGTTCCCATCGGTTGAGTCCCTGTTTGGGAAAGAACTGAAGACAGCCCAGGTATATACCGGCAGTGCCTTGTTACGGATGAACGGCTATGCAAATATGGGAAACTTTTTCAATATGTATTTCTGATAGATATTAGTAAAGGGCTGAACCTTGTGGTTCAGCCCTTTTTGATTACATCTGCCACAGTCATACACAGACCCTTGACGGCTTTTAGGGCCATTTCCTTGCCATATGCACTGGCAGCAGCTTTGGCGAATTCCGGCGTGTGGGCGGCAATTTGGTCGCCAATTTTTATTTCAGGTTGAATAGTAGGTACAATATGACTTACATTGCCTACATCAGTGGAGCCATCGGCATAATCGTCAGGATATGTAGTCATATCCGTCAGGCCTAGTGATTGAAAATTGGCCATAGCATAGGCTTGAAGCTGTTTATCATTCAGCATATTTTTAAACAGCGGTTCATAATGGTATAGCTCTAATCGGGTACCGTGAGCATCTGAAACCTGTTGGGCCAGCTGTTTAATTTTAGGAAGCATAATATCTTCCAGGTATTCTGCCCGTAGGGCCCGAATGGTAGCCCGCATCACAGCCCTATCCGGGATGATATTGGGAGCGGTGCCGCCTTCTGTAATAATCTTCCCCAGAATATGCGGCTCAGTGAAGGTTTTGGCCAAACCTTCAAGCTGTTGGTAGAAATCTACTAAGGCATCCAAAGCATTTATACCGTGATAATCCGGGTCTGCCACATGGGCCGGTTTACCGATGAAGGTAATTTGCAGGGGATGGGTAGCATAAGAGGTGCCGCCAAAGGAGGTTTCACTGCCGGGATGACAGATAAGGGCTGCATCCAATCCATCGAATACCCCCTGTTCACTCAGCATAACTTTACTGCCAACGGTTTCCTCAGCCGGGCAGCCAAACACGGAAATAGTGGCTTCATTTCCCAATACCTCATTACAGACTATAGCCGCTGTTACACTCATTGCAGCGATTAAATTGTGGCCACAGCCGTGACCGATTTCCGGCAGGGCGTCGTATTCAGCCAGAAAGCCGATATGAGAGGGACCTTCACCTTTGGTAGCCTTAAAGGCCGTGGGGAATTTTCCGGCCAGTTTATTTGATATGGTAAAGCCATGGTCAGCAAGTATATTCTGCAGGAAAGCAGCAGCTTTATGTTCTTCACAGCCCAGCTCCGGGTTTTGATGGATATAATCGGCAATTTCATTTAGAAGTGGCTGGTATTTATCTGTCAGCCGGCAAAGTTCTTTTTTTATATCAGACATTATTGTTTCTCCTTGTAAGCCTTTATAAGGTCGATGGTGCCCATTGGAGAGCAGATGTAATCTTTAAAGGCCGGATTGACCACCAAAACCTGATTGGTATAATACAGCGGAATTATCACGCAGTCATCAAATAGCATTTTTTCAGCTTGATGAAGATACTCCAGCCGTTTATGTGGATTTATTTCCTTGTGAGCCAATGCCATAAGCTGGTTGTAGGCCGGATTGTGGTATTGGGCATCGTTGGTTTTGTCAGAAAAAACATCAAGAAAATTTACCGGGTCAGCAAAATCCGCCACCCAGTTGGCGATAGCAATCTGATATTGGCCGTGTTCCCGGCTGTCGTAGAAAACCTTGGTCTCCTGATTGGTCAGTTCGACTTCCACACCAAGATTTGTTTTCCACATGGCCTGAATTGCCTCGGAAATTGCCTTGTTTACTTCGCTGGTGTTATAGAGGATGGTTATCGGTTCGCCGTTATATCCGGAGGATTTCAGCAGTTTTTGGGCCTGTTGTACATCCTCTTCAATAAGATGACCGCTTTCGCTGATAAAATCCTTATTATCAACTGTTATTCCAGGAGGCACAAAGGTATAGGCCGGTTTCTTGCCATTTTTTATGACCTTGTCAATCAAATCCTGCCGGGCGATTGACATGGCAAAGGCTTTACGCACATCAACATTGTCAAAAGGCGGTTTGGTTACATTAAATACATAATAACTGGTTCCCAGCATCGGGGTGGTTTTGTACAAGCCCATTTGGGTGAGCCGGGCTTCATCCGCTGCCGGCGGGTCAATTATTAAATCAGTGAGATGGCTTTCCAGCATAGTGAGACGAGTGCTCCGGGATTCACTTATCGGCATTTTTATGTGGTCGGATTTTACAACTTCACTGTTCCAGTAGGTTTCGTTCCGCTCCAGAATTATTTCGCTGGCATGAGTCCATTTGATGATTTTAAAAGGACCGCAGCCAATAATGGTATTGCTGTTGCTGGCCCAGGTGTCCGGGGCATTGTCTACGATGTGCTTCGGCACCGGATAAAAGGCATGAAAGGCCGTAAGGTTCAGAAAATATGCTGCCGGCTCCTTTAAGGTCACCTGTAAAGTATGGTCATCAAGGGCCTTTAATCCCACCTCAGCCTCAGTGGCTTCACCGCTGTTGTATTCTTCGGCATTAAGGATATTGAACAGCATATAGGAGTTGCCACAGCCTGTGTCCGGATTGAGGATCCGGTTCCAGGAATAGACAAAATCGTGGGCAGTAATCGGCGTACCGTCAGTCCACTGTATATTATGTCTTAAATAGAAGGTATAGGTAAGGCCATCCGGGGATATTTCCCAGTGTTCCGCTAAAGCTGGCTGAGGGATGTTATGCTCGTCGAGTCGGGTAAGTCCTTCGAAAATGGCCAGTTCAACGGTGCTTTCCGACAACCCGTAGGTCATGGCCGGGTCCAGGGAAGACGGCTCACTGGACAGTGCCATAGAAATAGTAGTGTCGGGATTGTATTTTTGCTCATTGCCACAGCCGGTAATAAGCCAGATAAGACAGAAAAGCAGTATAGTAATAGAAGTTATTTTTTTCATAGAAACAGTCCTTTTTGTAGTGTTTTAGTTACTATATTCCATTTTAATATCTCTTCCGCTCATAGTCTACGGTGATTTTGACTAAATACAAATAATTGTGATATTAAAATATACCTACCCACATACCCAGCCACGGCCTTGGTCTTATCTCCGGAGTCAGGGCATTTTTATGTGCAGTCATTGGTTATCAGGGCATATAATCGCTCATGGAAGTAAAACAGGATGATATTATTGGAAAGATAAAGTAGGGAAACCATTAAATGGTACAGGTAAAAGCGTTTTAATTGACTTATAATGGTGAATAAAATATTATTAAAGGGTAAGCCAGTTTATGATGGAAAATAAATGTGGGGAGGGCATAAGTATGGATAATGATTTTTTTAAGACGGAAATTACGCAAGAGTTGTCATTTCAGATAAAAGGCAAATCCTATGCCAAAGGTTGTATTCTGCCTGAGACGGAATTGCGGTACATCCATTTTCTCCATAAAAACCTCAAGGGGGAAACCCTTAGCGGGGAAATGATTTGCAACCATCATATTGCTGACCGGTTGCTGGACATTTTCCAAAAGCTTTTTGATGCAGGTTATCCAATTGAAAAGTGCAATCTTATTGATGAGTATCACGCCGATGATGAGCTGTCTATGACGAATAACAACAGCTCCTGCTTCAATTATCGTTTGGTAGCCCATACTGATCGGATTTCCAAGCATGGTTTTGGTCTTGCGGTGGATATTAACCCGCTGTATAACCCATATATAAAGACCATTGAGAGTGGACTCTACATTGCTCCCGCCGCTGGCAGGCCATATATGGAGCGGGATAATGATTTTGATTACAAGCTGGAAAAGAATGACCTTTGCTATAAGCTGTTTGTGGAAAATGGCTTTGACTGGGGCGGTGACTGGGACGAAGAAAAGGATTACCAGCATTTTGAAATTCCGGCTGAACAGATTTTAAAATGGTACCCGGAATACAAAAGCAGAATTTAATATTAAAGGGTTATATATCAACCTGGAATAATGGAGGGATAAAAATTGAGCAAAATATTGATAAAGGGTGCAACGGTTCTGATGCCGGATTATACTACCAAGGAAGCGGACATTGCCATTGAAAATACGGAAATTTTGGCAGTTGGGGCTGTTCCGGCGGATTTTGCTCCAGACCGGACAATAGATGGCAAGGACCATTTTGCTGTGCCTGGTCTGGTAAATGGTCATACCCATGCTTCTATGACCATGCTGCGAAGCTATGGTGATGATATGGAGCTGATGGACTGGCTCAATAACCGTATTTGGCCAACCGAGGCCAAGATGGTGGAAAAGGATATTCGGGTTGGCGGCGAACTGGCTCTCCTGGAGATGATTAAAACCGGTACTACCGCCTTTTCGGATATGTATGGGCCACATATGGAAAGTGTAATTGAAGCAACCATTCAGGCGGGTATTCGTGGTGTAATTGCCCGGGGTGCCATTGGTTTGTTCCCGGCTGGTCGGCAGATCTTGGAAGACAATGTGCATTTATATGAGAACTACCATGGAGCCGGTGATGGGCTTATTACTATTATGATGGGGGTACATGCCCCATATACCTGTCCACCGGAGTTTTGTGCCTATGCCCGGGAATTGGCCGGAAAATATAATATTCCAATTCACATTCATATGAGTGAGACTCAGGCGGAAATCAAGCAAATTCAGGAACAGTATGGCAAACGGCCATTTAAGTATATTGAAGATACCGGATTGTTTGATTTCCTAGCTATTGCAGCCCATTGTGTATGGTTGGATGATGAGGATATTGCCATTATGAAGAAGCATAATATATCAGCTATTCATAATCCAGGCTCCAATATGAAACTGGCCAGTGGTGTATCGCCTGTACCACGGCTGATTAAAGAGGGCGTGAATGTAGCATTAGGTACCGATGGTGCCTCCAGTAATAACAATTTGGACATGCTGGAGGAAGTGCGATTGGCAGCGATGCTCCACAAGGTGAATGAGCTGGATCCATTGGCTGTTCCAGCCAAGGAAGCCTTGAAGCTTGGGACGGAAAATGGTGCCAAGGCGTTGCTTCTGGATAAGGTAGGCAAGCTGGAGCCTGGCTATAAGGCGGATATCGTTCTCTACGATATGAATCGGACCGAATGGTGTCCACGCCATGATTTGGTTTCTCTGTTGGTTTATTCAGCCAATTCCACTTCTGTGGATACAGTTCTTTGTAATGGCAAGATAGTTATGGAGAAGGGTGAGGTGCTCACCTTGGATGAAGAAAGAATTCTACATGAAGCACAGGCTGTGGCTATGGATTTGGTGAACCGATAATGGCACAGAAGAAGTTTTATGCAGTAAAGCAGGGGCGTCAGCCAGGGATTTATACTACCTGGGCTGATTGCCAGAAACAGACTGTCGGCTATAAGGGAGCTAAATTTAAAGGGTTTGTTACCAAGGAAGAAGCCGAGGCGTATATGTCCGGGGAAGAAACAACGGTGTTGCCGGTGGACGGAGTGGTAGCCTATGTAGATGGGTCCTACTTCAACGGCGAATACAGTTGGGGAATGGCAATATATAAGGACGGTCAGTTGGTAGTTCAGGACAAGGGCAAAGGTACTTCCGAGGAAGCGGCCAAGCTGCACAATGTGGCCGGCGAAATCGAAGGCGCAAAACAGGCGGTGCTTTGGGCTGAAGCCAACGGCGTAGACAAAATAATTATTTGCCACGATTATGTTGGCCTCTCTGAGTGGGCTTTGGGGCATTGGAAGACCAATACTCCTTTGACTACGGAATATGCCCGGTTTATGCAGCAGCGAAAAGAGCGGTTTTCCTTTGTGAAGGTGGCCGGTCATACCGGAGTGGCCGGAAATGAGCTGGCGGACAAGTTGGCCAAGGCTGCACTGGATATTTGACAAATAATATGTGAAAAGACTTGAGGTATTCTCAAGTCTTTTTTAGTTGATTACAACGAGGTTAAAGATTTATACTCGTTTAAATGGGGTTCGGTGTATTTTTTTATGGAAATGGAAAAATATGAACAACTGCGATATAATAATATGCAGTGTTTTATTTAATGAGGTGAAAATCTTGCAGAAAAAAATAACAAAAAAAACTTCCAAGGATAAAGGGAAGCGTAATAAACATATTAAAACCAAAAACAAGGTAGAGACAAAGAAAAATAAGACTGAAATACCAGAAACACCATCCACCCGTAAATCAGAAATTATCGGCATTGTTTTTGTGGCCATTGGTTTGATTTCCATTTGTGGTTTGCTGGGGCTTAATGTAGGCTATATGGGACTGTTTTTTGCCAAGTGCCTGAAATATTTCTTTGGCATTGGGGCGGCAGTGGTCTCGTTGCTGTTCGTTGTTTGTGGTGGATATTACATTATGCAGCATAAAAAAATTGGTATCAACAAAACCTCCATTGGGGTTTTGCTGTTGCTGATTTCCATTTTGGCCATGTATCATCATATCCTCATTCCGGTGGGAAAGGAAATAATGCCGGACAGTTTGGCCAATGGTGGCGGACTGATTGGGGGAGTGATGGCTTGGCTGTTTCATAAGCCTCTTGGCAGCACCGGAACTACCATTTGTTTTGCTGCCGCCATTATTGGCTCTGTATTGCTGGCTACCCCATGGTCCTTGGCAACAGGCATTCTGTATACCAAGGAAGCCTCGGAAATGGGGGCTGGTGTAGCTAAGGATGTGGCTGAAGTTGTATATGATGGGGCAAAAAATGTTGGTGCCAAGGTGCAGAATCAGGTTGGGGAACAGGTACAGAAGCTAAAGAATAAAAAATCCTTTTATGACCAGACCAGAGATGATTCCTTTATTGATGACGGGCCGGTGATGGACAGTACAGACAAACGGGTTGAACCAGGCATGGATCAAGGTGAGATTGAGCCGATAATCAAGCTGGATGGCAGTACAGATGCCCCGTCCTGGCAGGCACCGGAGCCTGTAGGTGAAAAGAAGTCCTTTGATGGACCGGATATGGACGGCTATGTGGAGCCAATCGGAAACGGTGACGGGGAGTATATAAGTCAGTTTGCCAAGAAGGCAGCTGGTAACCTCAATAAAAATCTGGAAAAACTGGACACTACCAATTTTGTTAATGTAAAGGAAAATAAAATACCGGAAGGCACCTTTGACAATTGGCGCTTAAAGGGCAACGATGACGAGCCTTTGTCGGAGGAGGAATTGGCCGAAGTGATGAGCCTGACTGCTGAAAATGGTGGGTTCATATCATCTCCGGACAATAATACGCCTGTTGATGGGGAAAAAAGCAATGAAGGCCAGACCAGTGAGCTGGATGAGCAGACCTTTGATTTCGCCAATGCAACAATCGAGGACGGTTCCTTTGCTGATGTGGATGAACAGTCGGAGGAAGCTGAACCGGAAGATGAAGGACCAATGGTGGTAAATTCCATCGATGAATTGCTGGAGGAAGCAGATAACGATAAGGATTATCATAATCTGACCATAAATAATTCGAATGAAATGGAAGAACTGGAAGAAAATGCTGCTGAAGCAGAGACGGGCTTTGCCATTGAATTCAGTTCCGATAATGAAGGGGAATCATCCTTTGCCAAGAGCTTGCCGGAGGATGAAATAGATGATTCTGTTGAGGCAGATAGTCCGGTGGAAGCCCCAAGGGAGGCCCCGGTGGATAAACTGGCTATGGCAGCGGAGCTGTCCCAGTCATCGTCTGAGGAAGAGCAGAAGCCGTTGCCACCGTACGAAGTGCCGGATGTAAATCTTATTTTGGATAAGAAAAATAAGGAAAAAGATGAAGAGCTGGAGCAGGAAATTTCGGATAAGGCCAAGGTTTTGGCCCAAACACTGAAGGATTTTAAGGTTAATGCCTCTATTTTAAGTGCCTGTCACGGTCCGGCCGTAACCCGCTATGAGGTGAAGCTGGCCCCAGGGGTCAAGGTAAACAAACTTACCGGTTTGGCTGATGACATTGCCCTTAGTATGGCTGCATCTTCGGTGCGGATAGAACAAATTCCAAATCGGTCTACTATTGGTATTGAGGTGCCGAACCGTAAGCTGGAAAGTGTTCAGCTGCGGGAGGTTTTGGAAAATCCTGCCTTTAAGGAGGCCAAATCAAATCTGACAGTAGGGTTTGGCAAGGACATCAGTGGCAAGGCGATTTTTGCCAATTTGGCTGATATGCCACATTTGCTGGTTGCTGGTGCTACAGGTTCCGGTAAATCCGTGTGTATCAACACAATTGTTACCAGTATTTTGTTTAAAGCCAAACCTGATGAGGTCAAATTCATAATGATTGACCCGAAGATGGTGGAGCTGTCGGTTTACAATGATATTCCTCATCTTATGGTACCGGTTGTTACTGATTCCCGAAAAGCAGCTGCTGTTTTAAACTGGTCGGTTCAGGAAATGGAGAAGCGGTATGGTCTGATTGCCGAAGCCGGCGTCAGAAATGTTGAAACCTATAATCAGTACTATGCAGACGACAAGGCCAAGCAGCTGCCGTCAGTTGTTATTATTATTGACGAGTTGGCGGATTTGATGATGGTGGCCCCTCACGATGTGGAGGATGCGATTTGCCGTCTGGCCCAGAAAGCCCGGGCGGCCGGTATCTATCTGGTATTGGCTACCCAGCGTCCATCGGTCAATGTTATTACCGGCGTTATTAAGGCCAATATTCCGTCCAGAATTTCCTTTGCCGTCACTTCTCAGATTGACTCCCGGACAATTTTGGATTCGGCCGGGGCAGAGAAGCTGCTTGGCAAGGGCGATATGCTGTTTAAACCGCAGACAGAACCAAAGTCCGTCCGGGTACAGGGAGCCTTTGTCAGTGATGTGGAAGTGGAACGCCTGGTGGAAAGTATTAAGCAACAGGGCCATAAATGCGAAATCAATCAGGAAATCATTGATTTTACCAATAGGGCGGACAGCGAGTCGGAGGATGGTGCCGATGCTGTCAAGAACAAGAGTAATGTGGATGAACTGTTGCGCCAGGCCGTGGAGCTGGTTATGCAGACCGGCAATGCATCTGCGTCCAGCTTCCAGCGCCGGTATCATATAGGTTATACCAGAGCCGGAAGGTTACTGGATACCATGGAGCAGCTTAAAATCGTTGGTCCGCCGCAGGGCAGCAAGCCACGGGAAATCCTTGTTACAGAAGACCAGGCCTTTGAGATAATGGATAAATTGGAAGAATATTTGAAAGAAGAGAAATAGATTTGGCTTTAGCTAGTATAAATATGCTGGAGGGCAGCATTTGGGATAAGATTTTAAAATTTGCTATTCCCTTAGCCGTTACCAGTATAATGCAGCAGCTGTTCAATGCAACAGATGTAGCTGTAGTAGGTCAATTTGTCGGTAAGGAAGCTCTGGCGGCGGTAGGGGCCAATGCCACTGTCATCAATTTGATGCTCAATCTGGTTATTGGCCTGTCCATCGGTGCCAATGTTGTGTGCGCAATGCGTATCGGTTCCAAGGATTACCTTCGAATCAAAAAGACCGTTCACACATCGATTGTTTTAGCGTTGGCCAGTGGTGCTATATTGGCCTTGTTCGGTGTGTACTTTGCCAGGGATATTTTGGAGCTGGTGGATACACCGGAGCATATAATGGATGGTGCGGTATTATATCTGCGCATTCTGATGGGCGGCGTGCCAATTATGCTGGTATATAACTTTGGCGCCTCACTTCTCAGAAGCAAGGGGGATACCAAGCGACCACTGTATGCGATGCTTTGTGCCGGTACAGTAAATGTTCTGTTGAACCTGTTCTTTGTTACTCAGCTGGGAATGGCGGTGGAAGGCGTAGCAATAGCGACTGTTATGGCCAGCTGTGTCAGTGCCGGTCTGATGGTTTATTGGCTTCATCAGGAGAAGGGGCCGATGCAGCTGCGTTTTGATAAGCTGTCGGTGGATAAATCAATTCTCATTCATATTTGTAAGGTTGGCCTGCCCACCGGTTTCCAGGGAATGGTATTTTCTTTTTCCAATGTTGTTATTCAGGTGGCGTTGAATAATTTGGGGGCCGAGGTGGTGGCGGCCACAGCTGTAGCTCTTAATTTTGAATTTGCCGGCTGCTTTATTTTGCAGGCCTTTTCTCAGGCGGCTACTACCTTTGTGGGGCAGAACTACGGTGCAAAAAACATTGCCCGTTGTCGGCGGGTTATCAAGGTTACCTTGGGGCTTAGTACATTGATAAGCTGGTCTGTATGTATTGCCTTTGCTGTTTTTGCCTATCCCTTGGCGGAAATCTTTACCGCTGATCCGGAGGTGGTAGAATACGCTGTTATCCGTATCCGATATATTTTATCCTTTGAGATTATCAATATATTCATTGAAACCCTTAGCGGTGCCATGCGGGGGGTGGGCTATTCCCTTGTGCCGGCTATTGCCTGCATGCTAGGTGTCTGCGTGTTCCGGGTTTTTTATGTTTATTCGATTTTTGCCGAATATCCGACCTTTGAGGTGCTGATGGCGGTTTATCCTATCAGCTGGCTGGCCACCGTGTTTGTGATAATTGGCCTGTATATCAATGTGTTTAATCGGGTGGAGAAAAAAATATGGAAGAAAAGAATGGCTTAATCATTGTGCATACAGGAAATGGCAAGGGGAAAACCACGGCAGCCCTGGGACTGGCCATGCGGGCCTGGGGCGATGGCCTTCGGGTTTTGATTTTGCAGTTCATCAAAGGTCAGTGGAAATATGGTGAGATTGAAACCATAAAAAGGCTGAACGAATTGGATGGCCGTATAGAATTGCGACGGCTGGGCAAAGGCTTTCAACGCAATATTACGGACAAGACCGAGCACATAGCTGCTTCCAGGGAGGCATTAAATGAAGCGGTTAGAGCCATGGAAAGCCGCAATTATGATTTGATAATTTTGGATGAAATAAATTATGCAGTTAAGTTTGGTCTTATTACAGTAGATGAGGTAAAGGAACTGCTGAGCCACCGGCCCAAGGATATGCATGTGGTATTGACAGGACGGGAGGCTCCAACGGAAATCATTGATATGGCTGATTTGGTTACGGAAATGACTTTGCTAAAGCATCCTTATCAAAAAGGAGTAAAGGCTCAACTGGGAATTGAGTTTTGAAATGGGAGAGCATTTTCTATTTTTTAATGGAAAAAATTATACAACTAATGTATAATACAATAATTGGATGTATACTAGGAGAGTAATGCAATTATTATTAAGGTATACGGAGGATAGGCATATGCAGGCTGGATTTAGCGTCGAAGAATTGAAAAAAAGACTCCAAAACAGTAAATATAAGCTTACTCATCAACGACAGGATGTATTGGAGGTTTTTCTCAACCGTGGTGGCGAACACCTTAGTGCTGAGGAGGTACATCGTATTCTTCGGGATAAGGGGTATGATATTGGTCTTGCAACGGTGTATCGTACTCTTGAATTGATGTGCAGTCCAGAAATGGGGATTTTGCAGAAGATGGAATTTGGTGAGAAACGGGCCCGGTATGAGCTAAAGCATTTTGAGCCAAATACTCATCAGCATCATCACCTGATTTGCAAGAAATGTGATAAGGTTATTGAATTTTCCGAAGATATGCTGGAGGAGCTTGAGGAAAAGATTGCCACGGAGTGCAATTTTAAAATTATTGATCACCAGGTAATCTTTTACGGATATTGTCAGGAGTGCCAATAAGGTTTGAAGGTAAACTACTTTACATTGAACAGCCGCGACCAGGTGGTTACCAAGGTGGTGCGGGAGGTTCTCAATCTGTTTAAGATTGAGACTGATTGTGAAGATGAATACGATTGGAAAACATTGGATATTGTAAACAATCTTCGGGGGGATGAATACCCTGTTGTGGAGACTGTTATCAGTATTACCGATGCCAAGAATCAGGCCATAACCTTGAGCCAGACGATGGCTGGGCGGACTGATGAGCGATTTTCGGCCGGCAAGCATCGTTTGATAAAGCTTAACCTATATCAGCTGTTCAGAAAACAGTTTGGTTTCAAAGCAGCTCCCTGGGGGATATTGCATGGGGTCCGTCCCACCAAAATAGTGCATCGCCTGTTGGAGGGTGGCTTGTCCCGGGATGAGGTGATTGCCCGGCTTCGCAGCGATTACGAAGCCAGTGAGGAAAAAGCTGTCACCATTACGGATATGGCCATTCGTCAAAAGCCATTTTTGGCCAGATCGGATGAAAAGACTATCAGTATATATGTTGGAATTCCATTTTGCCTTAGCCGATGCCTGTATTGCTCCTTTCCGGCCAATATCTTACCGGATAAAGCCGGTTTGGACCGGTTTATGGAGGTTTTTCATAAGGATTTGGCAGCGGTAAAGCAGGCTGTAGCTGATTATGGTTTTAAAGTTCAGTCCATATATGTAGGCGGTGGTACACCTACCAGCCTGCCGGATGAATATTTTAGGGAAATGCTGACCACCGTAAAGGAAGCCTTTTATGGGTCTGATACGGTGGAATTTACTGTAGAGGCGGGGCGCCCTGACAGTATGTCGGCGGAAAAGAATAAAACCATGGTGGAAATGCATGTGACCAGAGTCAGTGTCAATCCGCAGACCATGCAGCAGCGGACCTTGAAAAGAATTGGCCGCAACCATAGTCCGGAGGCCATTGTTACCATGTTTGACAGCCTGCGGGAGGCCGGTATTCCGGAAATAAATATGGATTTGATTATTGGCTTGCCTGGTGAGGGAGTGGCTGATATCAAAGATACCATGGAAAAAATCATTGCCCTGGGACCGGATGATATTACCCTTCATTCGCTGGCCCTGAAGCGTGGCTCGGTTCTGAAGATGAATCTGGAGGAATATGAGCTGCCGGATGATGATACCTGCCGACAGATGTTCAGCACGGCTATGGATTATATCCATAAGGCCGGAATGAAGCCATATTATCTGTATCGACAGGGCTATATGAGCGGCCAGCTGGAAAATGTTGGTTGTTGTAGGGCGGGAGCCGAAAGCATCTATAATATTCAGATAATGGAAGAACACCAGACTATATTGGGTATTGGTGGTGCGGCTACCAGCAAGGTGGTTAATTTCCGGGAAAGACGGTTAAAATCATCCTTTAACGCCAAGGATTTAATCACCTATCTTAGAGATATAGATATTTACATTGAAAAACGGGCGGCCCTGATAGCAGACGCTTATGGCCACCTTTAGAATATACCTTGCTTCTTTATATTAGGGGCAAAGGAGGTTTTTGATAGTATGTTGACAAATGCTCCACGGGGCACCAAGGATATTTTGCCGGACACAGTAGGTGACTGGCTGTATGTGGAAGACAAAATCCGTTCTTTGTGCAAGCGGTTTGGTTATGAGGAAATCCGTACACCGGTTTTTGAGCATACTGAGCTGTTTCAGCGGGGAATTGGCGAAGGCACTGATGTGGTGGATAAGGAAATGTACACCTTTACCGACCGGGGGGATAGAAGCATTACCCTGCGGCCGGAGAATACGGCTTCAGCTGTCCGGGCCTATCTGCAGAACAAGCTTTATGCTGAAAATGCTTTGACCAAGCTGTTCTACATTGGCTCTATGTTCCGTTATGACCGCCCACAGGCTGGCCGGATGCGGGAATTCCATCAGTTTGGGGTGGAGGCCATTGGCGAGTCCAACCCAGCGGTGGATGCGGAAATAATTCTATTGGCCATAAAGCTGTTGGAAGGATTTGGCCTGAAGGATTTGGAGCTTTATATCAATTCCGTGGGCTGTCCAACTTGTCGGGCCAAGTATCGTACTATGTTGCAGGAATTCTTCCGGGATAAGCTGGAGGATTTATGCGAGGATTGCCGCAGCCGATTTGAGCGGGCACCAATGCGTATACTGGATTGCAAGAAGGATGCCGGCAAATCTTATATGATGGATGCGCCAAAGATTACTGATTGCCTGTGCGATGAATGCAGTGACCATTTCCGGAAGCTGCAGAATTATCTCACCAAGGTGGGGGTGAAGTTCCAGTTGGATCCACGGCTGGTTCGAGGCTTGGATTATTATACCAAGACTGCCTTTGAGATAAAATATCCGCCATTGGGAGCACAGAGTGCTGTAGCTGGTGGAGGCCGCTATGATGGTCTTATTGAAGAAATGGGCGGAAATCCTACTCCGGCAGTTGGCTTTGCCACTGGGCTGGAAAGGGTGCTTCTGGCGCTGGAAAAGC
Organism: uncultured Anaerovibrio sp.; assembly: GCA_902786545.1. Lineage (GTDB taxonomy): Bacteria > Bacillota > Negativicutes > Selenomonadales > Selenomonadaceae > Anaerovibrio. Next base: position 18,140 of record CADACU010000013.1, on the reverse strand, counting down.
AAGGGCTGTTGCCGGACAAGAATCGCAGTGTAGATGTATATGTGGTTGCTTTGGGTGACAAAGCCCAGGAAGAAGCCTTCAAGCTGGTAATGGAGTTGCGGGATGCTGGACTTAGTGCGGCAGTTGATTATGCTGGTCGCAGCATGAAGGCCCAGATGAAGCAGGCCAACAAGCTGAACGCCAGATATGCGGCCATTATGGGCGATGATGAATTGGCTGAAGGCGCGGTAATGCTCCGTGATATGGCGGGCAGTGAACAGGAAAAGGTTCCTGTATCAGATATTATCAACAAAGTCAAATAATCCAAAAATATTATATGAGGTGAAAAACTAAATGGATACTTTAGAAGGTTTGAAGCGTTCCCATCATTGCGGGGAGCTGCGTAAGGATAATGTGGGCAGCGAGGTTGTACTTTGCGGTTGGGTTTCCCGTCGGCGTGACCATGGCGGACTGATTTTTATCGATTTCCGTGATCGGTCCGGTCTGGTACAAATTGTATTTGATGAGGCAGCTATTGGCGAGGAGTCCTTCCATAAGGCTGAAACCATCCGCAGTGAGTTCGTGCTGGCCGTTCGGGGTAATGTTCGGGCCCGCAGCGAGGACACCATCAATCCAAATATGGAAACCGGTGAAATCGAAGTGGTTGTAGCTGAGCTTCGCATCTTGAACAAAGCTAAGACGCCGCCATTCTATATTCAGGATGGTATTGAGGTCGATGAAATGCTTCGTCTGAAGTATCGTTATCTTGATTTGCGCCGGCCAGAGATGCAGAAGTGCCTGATGCTTCGCCATCGTGTAACCAAGATTATGCGTGACTATTTTGACCGTAATGGATTCTTGGAGATTGAGACTCCAATGCTTTGTAAATCCACCCCGGAGGGTGCCCGTGACTTCCTGGTACCAAGCCGTCTGAACCCAGGCGAATTCTATGCTTTGCCACAGTCTCCACAGATTTACAAGCAGATTCTTATGCTTTCCGGCTTTGAGAAGTATTTCCAGATTGTCCGCTGCTTCCGGGATGAGGACCTGCGGGCTGACCGTCAGCCGGAATTCACCCAGCTGGATATCGAGATGTCCTTCATTGATCAGGAAACAATTCTCACCATGATGGAAGGTATGATGGGGGAAATTTTCGATAAGGCATTGGATATTAAGCTGCCGGAGAAGTTCCAGCGTATGACTTGGGATGAGGCTATGGACCGGTTTGGTTCTGACAAGCCGGATCTTCGCTTTGGCATGGAACTTATGGATATTTCCGAATATGTTAAGGGCTCTGACTTCAAGGTATTTGCTTCTGTTTTGGAGAACGGTGGTCAGGTTAAGGTTATCAATGTGGAGGATTATGCCAATATTCCTCGCCGTGAGCTGGATGGTCTGGTGCAGTATGTACAGGGCTATGGTGCCAAGGGTCTGGCTTGGATTCAGTACACTGAAGAAGGTGTAAAGTCTCCATTCAAAAAGTTCTATTCTGATGAAACCTTTGAGGAAATCAAGAAGGCAACCGGAGCCAAGACTGGTGATTTGTTGCTGGTAATTGCTGACAAGCCATTGGTAGTAGCTCAGGCTTTGGGTGAGCTTCGTCTGGAAATGGCCCGCCGTCGTGGCCTCATTGATCCGGATAAGCTGTGCTTTCTGTGGGTAGTTGATTTCCCTATGTTTGAATACAGCGAAGAGGATAAGCGCTGGAAGGCCATGCATCATCCGTTCACTGCACCTCGGGATGAGGATGTGCAGTATCTTTCCTCTAATCCAGGTAAGGTTAAGGCCATTGCTTATGATATGGTACTTAACGGCGTGGAAATCGGTGGTGGTTCCCTCCGTATTTATCAGGGGGATTTGCAGGAGAAGGTATTTGAGGCTATCGGCTTGACACCGGAAGCAGCTCATGAAAAGTTCGGCTTTATGCTGGATGCCTTCAAGTACGGTGCTCCACCACACGGTGGATTGGCCTTTGGTCTTGACCGTCTGGTAATGCTTATGGCTAAGCGGAAGTCTATCCGTGATGTTATCGCCTTCCCTAAGACTCAGAGTGCATCCGATGTTATGAGTCAGGCTCCATCTGAGGTTGATGAAAAGCAGCTGAAGGAGCTTTCTATCCGCACTCATGTAAAGAAAAAGGTCAAGGAAGACTAATCAGTAATTAGGTATCAGAATTATATACGAAGGGGAATGTGATAAGACAAAATCGTTTTTCACATCCCCTTTGCTTATTTTTTTATTGGGAGGCATATAATGTCTTTGGAAAAGGTTGACATTCTCGGCGTAAAGGTAAATTCCTTAACTATGACCGAGGCGGTGGAAACTATTGAGGGCTTTATTGAAAACCGGGGAAATGCCCTAATTGCCACGGCTAATGCTGAAATGATAATGAGGGCCACTTATGATGATGAGCTGAAAACAATTTTAAATTCAGCTGATCTGGTAGTGCCGGATGGAGCCGGAACAGTTTGGGCCGCCGGATATCTTGGATATCCAATGCCGGAACGGGTAGCGGGCTATGATTTGGCGCAGGAACTGATGAAAGCAGCACCGGAAAGAGGACAGAAGATATATTTCTTCGGCTCGGCACCTGGGGTGGCTGAATCAGCTAAAGCAAAGGCAGAAGAATGGTATCCGGGAATAAATATTGTCGGTACCCGAAATGGTTTTTTCAAGCCAGAGGATGAAGCCGAAATCATCGCTGATATAAAGAATGCTGATCCGGACATACTATTGGTAGCTCTTGGCGTACCAAAACAGGAAAAATGGCTGTACGCCCATAAACAGGAGTTAAATGTGCCGGTATCCATCGGTGTGGGCGGTTCCTTTGATGTTATGGCCGGGGTTATGCAGAGGGCACCCCTCTGGATGCAAAAGGCCAAGTTGGAATGGCTGTTCCGGGGCTTGAAGCAGCCAAGCCGAATCGGTCGGCTGATGGCCCTGCCAAAATTTGTAATAGAAGTAATGAAAAGCAAATAATAAGTAGACAAAGAAAACTGACTGGCATATAATTTATTCGGACTTAAAGCGCAAATTAGCCAGCTACAGGTTTTATGGAGTGGCTATTTATCGGTATTATTTGTATTTTTATAGTGGGAGGTGCTGAGTATGAACCGTATTCCCATAGTGCGGGACGGTTATGTGTTTATTTTTGGCGCATTGGCACTGGCTGGACTACTTGCTTTGGCCTTTGGCCCCTTGGGTGCAGTTGTTCCAGTAATTTTAGCGTGTTATTTTACATATTTTTTCAGAAATCCAAAACGGAAGATTCCGGAAGATGAGCATCTGGTGGTTTCACCGGCAGATGGCACAGTCCAGGATGTAGTTGAATTGGACGATGATGAGTTTATAAAGGAACCTTGCACAAAGGTTATTATCTTTTTGTCGGTATTTAATGTTCATGTGAACCGCAGTCCGATTGCCGGTGAAATCAAATGTCAGAAATATGTATGTGGCCGTTTCCGGCCAGCCTACAAGGATGAGGTGGGGTTTGACAACGAGCGTCATATGCTGGGTATTGAGAATGACCGTCTAAAGGTCACGGTTACCCAGATAGCAGGGATTTTGGCCCGGCGGATTGTTTCATGGGTTACCCTGGATGATAAGATGGAGAAGGGTCAGGTTTATGGCCTGATAAAGTTTGGTTCGTGCACGGAGATTGTTATGCCAAAAGGTGTTGAAGTCCTTGTGAAGAAGGGTGACAAGGTGCGTGGTGGCGAGACCATCGTAGGGAGGATAAAGGACTAATGAGTAAATCACTTATTCCGAATGGTTTGACTTCAATGAACCTGGTTTTTGGTATGTGTTCCATTATTTTGACTTTTAATGGCAACCTGTTTTGGGGTGCTGTATGTATATTGTTGGCCCTGGTGGCTGACGGTTTGGATGGTCGGTCGGCCAGAGCACTGAATGTCAGCAGTGAGATTGGCAAGGAAATGGATTCTTTGTGCGATTTGGTATCCTTCGGCGCAGCACCGGCTATGCTGGCTTACAAGCTGCAGCTGGCCGAATTTGGTATATTGGGCTGTGTAGCGGCGGTATTCTTTGCGTTGTGCGGAATGTGGCGTTTGGCCCGGTTCAATGTCAATACCACCGTGGTACACGGTTATTTTATGGGGTTGGCTATTCCGGCCGGTGGATGCTTGATTGCCACTTCTACTCTGTTGGTAAACTCTATCGGCTATGATCTTAATGAGTTGTCCTATGCCTACCCGATTATTGTGATGGTGGTGGCTTATCTTATGGTCAGCACGGTGCATTATCCTGATTTCAAGGGTGATGGTGAAAAAATGAATATTATTGCCAAGGCTGTAGCTGCAATCATTTTTATGCTAATTTTGTGGTTGGGCCGGGACGGAATCGGTTATGCTGTCCTGTTTGGTATTTTCGCAGCATACGCAATTTTTGGTATTGTTAACCACAGTATCAATTTGCTTTCTGGTAATAAATAATAAGATGTATGCTGTTTTTGAAGGAGAATAAACTTAATGTTTTATCCACTTGATATAATAATGATTCCTTTGCAGATATTTCTGTTTTGCTTTACTATATATTTCTTTATCATTGGTTTTTTTGGTCTGGTAGTGTTCAAGGAAAAGAAGATAACTACTCCGGAAAAAAAGTTTGCCTGCCTGATTGCTGCCCATAATGAGCAAGCGGTGGTGGCCCATCTGGTAAAGAATTTACAGGAGATGGATTATCCAAAGGAATTATATGATATCTATGTAATTGCTGATAACTGTTCGGATAATACTGCTGAGGTGTCCCGGGAAGCGGGGGCCATCGTCTGCGAACGGTTTGATCCGGAGCATAAGACCAAAGGATATGCCCTGGACTGGATGTTTGACAAGCTGTTTGCTATGGAAAAGGATATGGACAAGCCGTATGACGCGGTCTGCATTTTTGATGCGGACAATCTGGTTCATCCAAGATTTTTGCTGGAAATGAATCACCATCTGATGAAGGGGGCCAAAATTGTTCAGGGCTTTCTTGATGCCAAAAATCCGTATGATTCCTGGGTATCGGCTACCTTTGCCCTGTCTTTCTGGGTTATTGATTACTTGATACATCAGGCCAAAACGAATCTTGGCCTTTCGGCGGTATTGGGTGGTACTGGTATGTGTATCACGACTGAGGTCCTGAAACGCCACGGCTGGCGGGCTAACTGTCTGGTTGAGGATATGGAATTTACCATGAAGTCCCTGGTGGAAGGTATCAAAACCACCTGGGCTGTGGATGCTATTATTTACGATGAAAAGCCACTGACCTTTATGCAGTCCTGGTATCAGCGCAAACGCTGGGCACAGGGACAGTTTGATGTGGCCCATCGCTTTATACCAAAGCTGTTGAAAGAGGGAATCAAACAGCGTAGTATTCCTATTTTGGATGGCTGCCTGTACCTTATTCAGCCATATTTCCTGATGTTTACGGCCTTTTTTATACTTATGGGTTATATTCAGGTGTTTTACGGTCAGCAGATTTATACCAGTATTTACGCCTTTATGCCTAATCATCTGATGACGGCTATCACCATTATTCAGTATTTACTGCCAATGATTATTCTCATCAAGATGCGGGCCAAATGGAAGGCTTGGCTGTATATACCGTTGTATCAGGTGTTTATTTATTCCTGGTTGCCAATTGTTTTCTTGGGCTTTATTCATCGAAACGAGCACGAATGGGCGCATACCAAGCATACCCAGGCAGTCAGCTACGATCAGTTTATTGATGGTCGAAAATGATAAAATTACCCCTTCAGAACCATTGGCAATGAAGGGGTTTCCCTTTTTGAACGGAGGATGTTTATGTTTGAAATTCATGTGAGTGCTGAATTTGAGGCTGCTCATCGCATTGCCGGCTATAATGGCAAATGTGACAGACTCCACGGACATAGCTGGATTGTGGAAGCGGCTGTTACAGGTAATAAACTGGATGAACTGGGAATGCTGGTGGATTTTAAGGTGGTAAAGGGCCGGCTGCGGGATTTGTTGGAAACCTTGGACCATCAATATCTGAATGAGCTGCCTGCCTTTAAGGAGGGTTATAACCCCACGGCAGAGCATTTGGCGCAGTATATATACGAGGAAATGGCCAAGGCAGATTTTTTCAATGAAAATGTTAAGTTAAAGCATATTCAGGTTTGGGAGTCACCAAAATCATCGGTTATTTATACATTGGATTAAAGGACAGGGAGCATGGACGCAAATATTATTGAGATTTTTTCTTCCGTACAGGGGGAAGGCCGTTATGTTGGCTGCCGTCAATTATTTGTGCGGTTTGAAGGTTGTAATCTTAAATGTGAATATTGTGATACGGAGCACGAGGCCGGGCTGCACACCCTGTGTCAGGTGGAAACATATCCGGGCTCGCGGAAGTTTTCTGATGCAATAAACCCATTGGAGCCAAGCGAGGTAGCGGCTTATATCAACCGTTTTCTACAGGCTTTGCCACATCAGGCTATCAGCTTTACTGGTGGTGAGCCATTGCTTCATTCAGCTTTTCTTTCTGAGTTAATTCCCATGATAAATGCACCGGTTATGCTGGAAACCAATGGCACTTTGCCGGACCGTCTGGAACGGGTAATTGACTTGATAGACATTATAAGTATGGATATAAAGCTGCCACAAATGACCGGAGCTGATCATTGGGCTGATCATAAAAGATTTTTGGAGCTGGCGCAGAAAAAGGATGTTTATGTAAAGCTGGTGATTACCGGCGATACAGATATGGAGGATTTTCAGCGGGCCATTGATATGGTGGCAGGGATAAATCCGGATATTATGCTTGTTTTGCAGCCAGTTACTCCAGTGAACGGGGTAGCTGAGGCGTCACCGGATCTAATGCTGGAGCTGCAGCAACAGGCTTTGGAATGCCTTAGGGATGTACGGGTTATTCCTCAGACCCACCGGATGATGAATCAGTTATAAGGAGGTGCAGCAGTTGGCTAAAGAAAACTTTTCAGACAAACTGGGGGCATTTTTTCAGAAAATAGCCTGCATAGCCGGTGAAGATTTCGGTTTTTTGATGACAATATGGCTGCTAGGCTGCTCCACCCAGGTGATAAAATGGGCCAATGACGGCAAGGTAGATTTGGTGATGAGTCTGACTTTTACCGGTCTTTTGACCGCTATTGCAGTTACCTTTATTACCAAGTGGCTGTTTGTTCCCAAGGCATCAAAAATTATCCGCCGTATTTTGGTGGGAATAATGTTTGTGGCCTTTGTAATTGAAGCCTTTGTTTTGTATCAGTACAATGCTCTTTTGGGAATTGGTACAGTGAATTCTCTGTTTGAAACCAATCCGGAGGAATCAGCTGAATTTGTCAAGACCTTTGTAGGTTTTGGCGGATTAGGTTTGGCACTGGCTATTGTTGTTGTTCTTTATTTACTGGTTAAATATAAGCCGTGGAAAAAGGCCCAAATAGATGCATTGTCGCAAAAAGTGTTGGCGGGTATTGTATTTACGGTATCGGCGGCCTATGCTATTTATATGTGCTGTGCCTATCCGGGGATAATGTTTGGCGGAGATGATTTGACGCCACTGACCCGCCTGATGGGAGCCACCAATACGGCCTGGAAAAACCATGTGGCCTATCAGGAATTGGTGGCCAAGCTGGATGAGCATATTGAACTGACGAAAAATGATGGCAAGATAACCAATATTGTGTTTATTTTGGGTGAGTCCACCAACCGGAATCATATGCATCTTTATGGCTACAATTTGCCTAATACACCTAATTTGGACGCTATGGCCCAAAAAGGTGAAATTGTGTATTTCCGGGATGTGGTCAGTGCTCATTCCACTACTGTGGCTTCACTCAGCAAAATTTTTACATTTTGTAATCATGAGGCACCAAAGCCGTGGTTTGAATACAACAATCTTATTGATATCATGAATGCGGCCGGTTACAAGACCCATTGGCTTTCCAATCAGGAAAGCTCGGGAATATGGGGAAATGTAGCCCAGATTTATGCGGCCCACAGTGATGTTAGTCATTACACCCAGATTCGGGATTCTAAGGAGGATGACGGTCGGGTAGATGGAGAGTTGTTTCCTCTGGTAGATAATGCCATTGGTGGTGCTGACGGGGAAAAGAATTTCTATGTAGTGCATCTTATGGGCTGTCATCTGGCGTATTACAACCGATATCCATATCTCTTTACTAAGTTTACAGAAAAGGATATTACCGGAAATTATAATAATGACCAGAAGGAAGTTATTTCTCAGTATGATAATGCCATTTTCTACAACGATTACATTGTCAGCGGTATTATCGACAAGTTCCGGGAAACCAACAGTGATACCATTGTTATTTATCTGCCGGATCATGGCGAGGCTGTATACGATGAGGGCGGTGTCAATGGTCATATTGAAGAAAATCCAAGCCGGCATATGATTGAGGTTCCGTTGATTATGTGGGCTTCGGAAAAGTTTAAGGAAAATCATCCGGAAAAGTGGGCCTTGATCCAGGAGGCCATTTACAATCCGTATATGACGGATGATATGATTCATACTGTACTGGATATTGCCGATATTCATACGCCGGATTTTGATCCGGCCAGAAGTATTATTAACCAGGAGTATAATACCCTGCGGCCAAGGTTTTTCGATGAAAAGGATTATGATAACGAAATTTTGGCTACGGGAAAGTAAAAGTCCATGGTGATGGATGAGGGATTATTATGACATTAACGGGCTTAAGCTCCAAAGATATAGAGGAACTGCGCCGTAAATATGGTACTAACAAGCTGACCCAGCTGGAGGGGGAATCTCTTTGGCAAAAACTGCTGAACGGATTTCGTGATCCTATGATAATGATTTTGCTGGTGGCTCTTGTGGTACAGTTGGTTTTATTTGCCATGGGACAAGCTGAGTGGTTTGAACCGGTGGGCATATTTGTGGCCATAATCATTGCCAACGGAGTGGCAGCCTACAGTGAAAACAGTCAGGAGCATAAGGCTAATGCCCTGAAGGAAGAAGCCGAAGCTTTGGAGCGGGCCAAGGTCGTCCGGGATAGTTGTTTGCAGGAAATTCCTGTGGACGATGTGGTGCAGGGCGATATCGTTTATCTACAGGCTGGGGATAAAATTCCGGCTGATGGGCTTATGATAGAGGGTAGAGTACAAATCGACCAATCGGCCCTGAACGGCGAAACAGAGGAAGCGGATAAATTTCCGCCGGCTCAGGATAATGATTCCTATGATATAAATGATTTGCTGAATAATTACTATGTGTACAGAGGAACCATTGTCTGCGCCGGGGAAGGATATTTTACCACCAAGGTAACCGGTGACCGGACCCTGTTTGGCAAAATGTCACTGGAGGTCCAGGAAAAGCAACGTGAAACGCCGCTGCAGGTCAAGCTGGGGAAACTGGCTCATCAAATTTCGACTTTTGGTTATGTAGGTGCTATCGCCATCATTGCCGGAATTTTGGCCAAAACCTTTTTCAGCGGTGTATGGCCGGAGGATATTCTGGGGTGGGGCCGGCTGATTATTGATGCCGTTACCGTGGCAGTTACCATTATTGTTTGTGCTGTGCCGGAAGGTCTGCCCATGCTCACCTCCATATTGTTGTCCCTGCAGAGTCTGAAAATGGCCAAGGACAATGTTTTGGTACGAAAAATTAACGGGCTGGAAACAGCCGGCAGCATTAGTATTTTGTTCAGTGATAAGACCGGTACCATCACGGAGGGAAAGCTGTCTGTGGTGGAGCTTGCCCTGGGGGATGGTTCCCATTATACAGATGTAAAATCATTTTCCCGGAAGGCCATCAGGTATTTTACTGTGGGAGCAGGGGTGAACAATGGAGCTACCTACAGTCAGGGTAATATAGTGGGTGGCAACAGCACTGACCGGGCTTTGCTAAAAATGCTGGCTGACAACCAACTTGTTGATGAAATAGATAAAACCAGGCTGGAGACCAGTGTTCCCTTTGATTCGGAAAGGAAGGTTTCATCCATCACTTATTGGATGGATCCGGAGGATAGCCGCTATTTCTTAAAAGGAGCACCGGAACAGGTTTTAGGGTTATGCCATTACTATATTGATAAAGATGGCGTTGAGCGGGATTTTGGTGATAAAACGGCTGATGAGGTCCTAAATGGGTACATCAATAAGCAGGCCTCACGCTCTATGCGCCTTTTGGCGGTGGCTATGGGGAGTAACCCTGATAGTGACCATTTGACTCTTATTGGCCTTATCAGCATCCGTGATAATGTGCGGAAGGAAGCGGTGGAGGCCATTTCTGCGGCTCAGTCTGCCGGGGTACAGGTAGTAATGGTTACCGGTGACCGCAAGGAAACTGCCATGGCTATTGCCAGAGAAGCCGGACTTATACGAAATGATCAGGATATTGTCTTGACATCAGATGAACTGAAGGAAAAAACTGATGAGGAAATCAAGGCCATCCTGCCGGATTTGCGGGTGGTGTCCCGGGCTCTGCCGACAGATAAAAGCCGTTTGGTGAAAATTGCCCAGGAGCTGGATTATGTGGTTGGAATGACCGGCGATGGGGTAAATGATGCTCCGGCCCTGAAAAAAGCCGATGTGGGCTTTGCCATGGGCAGTGGTACGGAAGTAGCCAAGGAAGCAGGGGACATTACCATTCTTGATGATAATTTTTCTTCTATCTGCAAAGCCATTTTGTATGGCCGTACCATGTTTAAAAGCATCCGAAAATTCCTTATTTTTCAGCTGACAGTGAATGTTGCAGCAGTATTGACCTGCTTTATCGGACCACTGTTGGGGGAAAATGTAGTTTTGACCGTCATTCAATTGTTGCTGATAAATCTGGCAATGGATACCTTGGCAGCCATTGCCTATGGCAGTGAGCCGGCGCTGGCGGAATATATGAAGGATAAGCCAATCCCACGGCAGGAAAACATTGTAACTGGTGGGATGATGACGGAAGTAATCATAGGTGCCTTGTACATCACCATAATCTGTTTGGGAATATTATTTATTGAACCTATTCGGGCCTGGTTTGGCAGTACAGATGGCGTATATTTGAAGTCAGCTGTCTTTGCCACCTTTATGATGGCCATTACCTTCAACGGTTTTAACGCCCGTACGGAGCATTTAAATCCTTTTGAGCATTTGGGGAGGAATACAAATTTTATTTTGGTAATGCTGGGAATTTTTGTTATGCAGTTTGTCTTTGTCACCTTTGGGGGCGAGGCATTAAGTGTAGAAAGTTTGTCATTAAATTCCTGGCTTGTCTGTGCCGGACTGGCTTTTGGGGTTATTCCGGTGGATGTGCTGCGTAAAGCAATGAAAAAGGCTGCCTGAGGGCAGCCTTAAATTTTTATTTGAGCTAATTTTAGCTTGGGAATACGGGGAATAAGCTTCATTTCATAAGCATATTTGTAGAACACCATCAGATTGTCCAAATATTCTTCGGTCAGATTCCATTTTATGACTTCCAGATACTCACTGAGCTGGGAATAGGTGAATGGTTTTGTGTCAAGAATCGAGTTAATGGCCTCCTGCTTGCGGGCATAACCATGACGAAGTCCCTTATACAGTCGTTCATACAATAGCTGAAGCTGATCAGGATAATTGGTGGCAAAGTCCTTATGGACGGCCCATACAGCGTAAACCATACACCTTCCGGTGAGTTTTTTCCACTCCATGCCCATATCATAATAATAGAACTTTTCCTTGTCCTGGTGATAATACAAATTTAGGGCATCATCACCGATGAACAGAGCGGCGGTAGCATCTTCCGGTACCGGATTCTCAGGACAAATGTGCCGGGTATAATATTTTGGATTGGCATCATAGGCTTTATGGAGGATAATCCGGGCGAAGGTGTGGGAAGTAGCTGATTGCGCTGTAAGGATTATCTTGTCTTCATTGATTTCGTAGATGGGTTTGCGGGAAACCAGAATAATACTCCGTACCGGCCCGTCAGCCCGGACACACATATCGGGCAATATTAACAGGTTGTCAGAATTTTTGGCGTAAACAATGGAAGAGATTTCACTGGCATCCAGCCGGTTGTTTATAAGATCGTTGTTCATAACAGATGGGACACCCTTTTTTATGTCAATGCCCTCATCAAAGCCGCAGTGTAGCAGACTGTAAGTTAACGGCAGTACATTTAAAAAATTGATATGTCCAAGGCGAGGTTTGTTCATAGTATACTCCTGAATTATCTGATATAGGTAATATTATACATATAAAAACGGATTTGTTGATACTTTGGTGGAATGTGTAATGTATACATAAAAAAAACCGTCCCTAGGGACGGCTTTTATCAGTTTTTGTTGTCGTCTTTGTTTTTCAGCATATTGATTACCTTGCTGCCGGTATTGTGAATCCGGCGCAGAGGGGCAACCTTGGTTTTTGTCTTTGGTTTCATATCCGTGTTGGTGCCAAAATCTCCCCGTTTTAAAATGGTTGTTTTGGTTTTTTCCGGTTTAAAGAGCTTTTTTATGGAGCTGAAAACTTGCTCCGGTGCTGCGTCTTCTTCGCATAAAAAGGCATCGGCGGAAACATACTGTAAATCTGGGAACGCGTGAACCGTAATATGACCTTCGTTGAACAGCAATACAATAGCAATGTGCTCATCAGTCATCATTTGGCTGCTGGAGGAAAGAATTTCCAAATCGCTTTCCTGCAGCATGGTCTTTATGGTATTTTGCAACGCATGCATATCATCAAAGCAGGTCGTTTTGCATTTATACATATCAACAGTAATGTGTCGTGCAATTATACTCAAGTAAATACCCCTTTCAAAGCTATCATTTCCTCATAATTATACAATAAGTAGTTTTATGAGTAAAGTATTTATAACTTTTGTAAAGGTATTATGTGCTTTTGTTGCCTTTGTAAAAGTACAATCCAACAAAACAGATAAGAGCTGCAATAAAGCCAATAACACTGGTCATTTGGGCCGATTTAAATACGCCCATAATCAGCCCGGTATAATCCCCCCGCAGGTATTCCAAAAAAAATCTGACCAGAGAATACAGCATGACATACAGGGCAAAGGCCTGACCTTTTATGTGAGGAAAAGCCCGAAAAAGCAGCAATAGGGCAAAAATGACAAAATCCAGTTGGCCTTCCCAGATTTCGGCTGGCCAAAGCGGTTGACTGCCATAGGTATGATAGGCCAGAGTTGAGGATGGATATAATATGCCAAAGCTGCCGCCGGTAGGTGCTCCAAAGGCATCACCGTTTAATAAATTGGCACAGCGGCCCAATCCCTGTCCAAAAACAATAGCCGGGGCCGCAATATCCATCATGGCCAAAATGTCAATTTTATGATGACGGCAATACAATACGCCTACAATAACGCCTAAAATCACGCCACCCTGAATAGCCATTCCCCCCTGCCAGACATTTAGTATCTCGGTAAGGTGGTCTTTGTAATAGCCCCAGTCAAAGAAAAACACATCCCACAGCCTGGCGCCTAAAAGTCCACTAAGGCCACAATAAATTCCTAAATCCACCACATGACCGTGATAGCGGCCGTCCTGTTTGGCCAGATAGTAGCCCACACCGGTGGCTAAAATGATGCTGATACTCAACACCAGACCGTAGGCCCGTATTGGAAAATCTCCTATGTAGAAAAGAAATTGGTGCATATTATCCTCCCGAATTTTAACTCACATATATATTATACGCTATTGGTCAAGGCTAAGCCCGAATAAAGTGGGGAGGGAAACGAAACGCTGATAAGTGTATTTTGTCTGTCGACAAAATTTGAACAACTGCGTTATGTCGAGTTACCTTTATACTTCGACGAAACGCTATGATGTATATTTTCCTATATAAATATAGGAAAATTTGAACAACTGCGTTATGTCGAGTTACTTTTATACTTCGACGAAACGCTATGATGTATATTTTCCTATATAAATATAGGAAAATTTGAACAACTGCGTTATAATATATTCCGTATGCGAAAAAATATATCATACAATTTTATATCATATAGAGAAACCGAGGGATTATTGTTTTGTACGCATCCAATGAATATGCTGATATTGAGCAAAAAATAATACAGGGAGAAAGACTGTCCCGGGAGGATGGTATCCGGCTGTTTAACTGTCACGATATTGCTTGGCTGGGCAATATGGCTGATATGGTCCGGAAAAGGAAATGCGGTGATATCGTTTATTACAATGTAAATTGTCATGTGAATTTGACGAATATCTGCACTTCCCATTGCAAGTTCTGTGCCTTTGGCAAGGATAAGGACAGTAAGGGGGCTTATGCTTTCAGTGTAGAGCAGGCCCTTGATGTGGTTCGGGACGCCAAAAAGGATCCCAATCTGGCCGGACTGCATGTAGTCAGTGGTCTGCATCCGGATTGGTCCTTTGATGACTATCTGGAGCGGCTGCAGGCCTTGCATGATGAATTCCCGGAGCTGTATCTGAAGGGATTTACTGGAGTAGAGATTACCCATTTCTCAAAGATTTCTGGCCTTAGCATTGAAGCTGTGCTGAAAAAATTAAAGGCAGCCGGACTCCAGGCCATTGCCGGCGGCGGGGCGGAGATTTTGTCTGACCGGGTCCGGAGGGAGCTGTGTCCAAAGAAGGCTACTGCGGATGAATGGCTTGAGGTGGCCCGAACAGCTCATAGGCTGGGGATAAAGTCCAATGCCAGCATGCTTTATGGCCATATTGAAACCCTGGAGGAACGGGTGGATCATTTAATTAAGCTTCGTGATTTACAGGATGAAACCGGCGGCCTCCAGACATTTATTTGTTTCCCGTTTTTGCCCAAGAACACGGAGCTGGGGCAGAGTATAAAGCAGACTACCATGTGGGATGATTTTAGGACCATGGCAATTTCCCGTCTGATGCTGGATAACATTGACAATATCAAGGCATATTGGGTAATGCTGACAGTACCGGTGGCCCAGGTTGCCTTAGGATTCGGAGCTAACGATATCGATGGTACAGTTCACAAGGAAGTTATTCTGCATGATGCCGGTGCCACCAGCCCACAGGCTCTTAGCGAGGACCGTATAATTAAGCTTATTCGTGATGCTGGCCGTATTCCGGCGGCCTGTGACTGCAATTTTAATATTTTGCGTCGATTTGATTAAGGAGAATACCAATGACTGAGGAAGAAATAAAACAGGCCAGAGCCAAAGCGGAGGCTGGCGAACGGTTGACCCTTTCGGATGCCCTGGCCCTGTATGAAGATAACGACCTGCTTTTTTTAGCCGCCTGTGCCAGGAAGATGAAGGAAAAGAAAAGTGGTAAAAATGTTTACTACAATGTAAACCGACATATCAACCTGACAAATATCTGCACCTCTGGCTGTCCTTTGTGTGCCTTTCAGTGTGAGGAAGGGGACAAACGAGGCTATGTGATGGAAACTGAGGATGTGGCCAGGGTGTTGGCCGAGGCCAAGCAGGTGAAAAATCTGGGGGAAATTCACATTGTCAGTGCGTTACATCCTACAAAGGATTTTGACTATTATCTAAATGTGGTACGCCAGGTGAAGGCTGCTCTGCCAACGGTGGATATAAAGGCCTTTACGCCGGTTGAGGTAGTGCATTTCAGTCAGATGACCGGCAAACCGGTCAAGGCAATTTTGGAAATTCTGCAGGAAGCAGGTTTGTCCTCGTTGCCAGGCGGGGGAGCGGAGATTTTAAACGATCGGGTCCGGCAGGAAATATGCCCGAAAAAAGCCACCACAGCTCAGTGGATTGAGACGATTAAGGCAGCCCATGAGCTGGGGATTCGCACCAACTGCTCCATCATGTATGGCCACATTGAAACCATAGAGGAGCGGCTGCAGCATTTGATTACCCTGCGGGATATTCAAGATGAAACCGGTGGCTTTCAGGCATTTATTGCCTTTCCATTCCACCCGGCCAATACTCAGCTGAGTCATTTAAAGCGGGTTGGCTCTTGGGAGGATATGAAGATGATTGCCTTGTCCCGATTGATTTTGGATAATATTGACCATGTGAAGGCCTTCTGGATTATGCTGACAACCCCATTGGCGCAGTTGGCTCTTGGCTTTGGGGCGGATGATTTGGACGGTACCATTGGTGAGGAAAAAATCATTCACGAGGCCGGGGCAAAAACCGGAACCGGGACTACCAGAGAGCGCCTTAGAAAGCTCATAACTGAGGCGGGAATGATTCCGGTGGAGCGGGATACCTTTTATCATCCCATAAAGGAGGCGGAATAAATGCGAATGGAAGCAAAGAAAGCCGTTGAGCTGCTGACCAATGGTGATCCCATTGAGTTGGGCCGGGCAGCGGATGCAGAACGCCGTAAGCGGTTTGATGATACCGTTACCTTTATTGTGGACCGAAATATAAACTATACCAATGTGTGTAAGAATGAATGCCGGTTTTGTGCCTTTTTCCGTCGCAAGGATCACAAGGATGCCTATTTGCTGACCAACGAGGAAATCCTGGCCAAGGTACAGGAAACGGTGGATGCCGGAGGTACCCAGCTGATGATTCAGGGGGGACTGTATCCGGATTTGGGCCTTGGTTATTATGAAAATATGCTGCGGGCCATAAAAAGCCGCTTTGATATTACCATTCATTCCTTTACGGCAACGGAAATCCAGCATTTTGCCTATCAGGAGGGCATAACTGTATTGGAGTGCCTGAAACGCCTGCAGGCGGCTGGTTTGGACAGCCTGCCGGGTGGCGGTGCAGAAATTTTGGTGGACGAGGTGCGTAAACGGGTAAGTCCGAAAAAAATTATGACCGAGGATTGGCTCCATGTAATGGAGTGTGCCCACTCTATCGGGATGGAGTCTACTGCTACTATGGTCATTGGTTTAGGTGAAACCATGGCACAGCGTGTTGAGCATATGGAGCGTATCCGCCAGCTGCAGGATAAGACCGGTGGATTCCGGGCTTTCATTTCCTGGACATTTCAGCCACATAATACTGAACTGGGCGGCGAAAAGGTGTCCGGCTGGGATTATATGCGTAATTTGGCCATGAGTCGGCTTTATATGGATAATATTAAACATATTCAGGGCTCCTGGGTAACGCAGGGAGAACGCATTGGCCAGTTGACTCTGGGCTTTGGGGCTGATGATTTGGGCAGTATTATGCTGGAAGAAAATGTTGTAAGGGCCGCTGGTACAGCTTATGATATGTCCATTAACAAAATGGTGGACATGATAAGGGGCGCTGGCCGGAAGCCAGCTCAGCGCAATACTGAGTATGAGATTTTACGGAGGTTCTGATATGGCAGAAAAGATAATCCCTAAGGCTGATTATGCAGTGGTAGGTGGTTCTGGTACCCTTTCCAGCGATTTTCCGGCCAATGTAAAGGCTGATGATGTAAAGATTGTAGGTGAAAACCTTCATTTTGATACTCCTTATGGGGAAAGTCCGGCGTTTTGCCATTTTACCGTAGGGGATAAGCATGTTCTTACTGTAAAAATGCACGGATGGCGCAGCGGAGTAACCAGGGCAGATGCCTCCAGACAGGTATTCTGGGTGTTTCGGGAGGCTGGCGTAAAACGGATTATTTCCGAGGGTGGTGTCGGCACTGTAAATAAGTTGTTGGATATTCGTGATTTTATGGTGCCGGATGATTATCTTGATTTGTCCATGCGCAAGGATGTTATGCTGGATGGCCGGTATCTGTTGGTGATGCGGGACGCTTTGTGCCCGGAGCTGCGTCAGGCTCTTATTGAGGCCACCAAAAAACGGTTTAACGGGCGTATTTTCACCAGAGGAACCTATGCGGTTACGGATGGCCGTCACTTTGAGAGTCCCGCCGAGGTGGCTATGCTGAATGGTCATGCTGATATAGTGGGGCAAAGTATGTGTCCGGAGGTATATTTGGCCCGGGAAATTGGGGCCTGCTATGCCGGACTGTATTTTACTGTTAATTATGGTGAGGGCATAAGGAAATGGTCCCATCAGGATATGGCGGATATTTTCTATGATGATGCACCAATGATTGGTGAGATTATTTTGGAAACCATCCGCAATGTGGCGGCTTCAGATAAGCATTGTGAATGCTTGAAGCTTCGCAAGGAAACTCTGCTGAAGGATGTATATAATCAGGCATCCTCCAAGGGTTGAGAAATAAAATAGCCCATATTATAATCTGTTTATAACGAGCTTTAAGATGTCCCCCACCTCTTTAGGTGGGGGAAAACAAACTACAACAGCTGGCGAGCATATCTCCCAGCTCGTTGAAACGCTAATTG
>CADACU010000012.1:41510-54335 GCA_902786545.1 uncultured Anaerovibrio sp. | reverse complement strand
TGAAATCACCAGTTTTGGCAGACATTTTTATAGTGCTTGCACTTAACTGAACACAATTATAAGCATGATATTTTAATAGTAAATTGAGATTTGTAGGGGAATGAGATGGAAAAATTTTCGGATATTTTTGTTGATTGTACCAGCGATGGTACTAAAATTCCTAAAGATGAGTACCTAGAATTTGGAAAAAATATCATCATAGATCAGGGAAACAATAGCATCGCTGGCTATACAAATAATGCTGATGGCTTATATACTGATGTTCCAGCACTTATATTTGGCGACCATACACGAATTATAAAATATGTTGACAGGCCATTCTTTTTGGGAGCAGATGGGGTAAAACTTCTAAAATCAAAAAAAGATGGTGCTAATTATAAGTATTTATATTACGCCTTAAAAAATGCAAAAATTCCTGACACAGGATACAATCGCCATTTCAAGTGGTTAAAAGAGATTCAGATTCAATACCCTGATATTACAAGGCAGAAACAGATTGTAACTATTCTTGATAAACTATCATCAAGCATTGAAAAGCGTAAAAAGGAGTTAGGTTATTTTGATACACTTATCAAAGCCCGATTTGTCGAGATGTTTGGTGATGAAAAAAATTCAAAAAAATGGCAATTGAAAAATATAGAAGATATAGCAGATGTGCAGGTGGGAGTTGTTATAAAACCAGCCCAGTATTATACGGACGAAATAAATGGTATAAAAGCATTTCGTTCACTAAATATTGCTGAAGGATATATTAAGGATTTAGATTGGGTATATTTTTCCGAAGAAGGGCATAAAAAGAATTCTAAGTCAATTCTTAAGGAGAATGATATTCTTATTGTTAGATCAGGAACTCCAGGAGTCTCTTGCGTTGTACCTAAAGAATATGATGGATGTAATGCCATTGATATAATAATTGCTCACCCTGATTTTTCAAGAGTGAATTCACATTATGTATGTGCTTTTACCAATATGCCTCATGGAAAAAATCAGATTAAAGAAGGAACTGGCGGAGCGGCACAACAGCATTTCAATGTTGGGAAGTATAATAAAATGAAGATCATGTTACCACCGTTAGAGTTGCAAAAAGATTTTGCTGACTTTATAGTTCAAATCAACAAATCAAAAGTTGCAGTTCAAAAAGCACTGGATGAAACACAAAAATTATTTGATAGCTTAATGCAAGAGTATTTCGGGTAAGTCGACAAATACCGGTAGCTGTCCGCCAATCAGCCAGCGGTTACAATGCGGCTTCTTGGGACAGCCTCGAGGGGGAGGTTTATAATGCTCTTGTTACGCTTACAGCGTGCAACAGCATAACAACCTCTCCCAAAAGTTGTCGTTCAAAAAGCACTTGATGAAACGCAAACATTATTTGATAGTTTAATGCAAAAATATTTAGGATAATATATATCCAAATTTACTGTGTAAAAAGCTAAAACCAGAACTCCGCCCAAAGTTATATTTACAGATTAAAGGAGAAATAGTTATATATGAAAAACACAGGCAAAGAATACGAACTAGTGGTGCAGAAGGTTTTTCAATCGATACTAGACCAAAAATTTGTAAAGAATATAACTGTACAGCATGATATAACGCTTCAAGGAAAAAGTACTACTCATCAAATTGATGTATATTGGGAGTTTTCCGATGGAATTTCTACATATGCAACAATAGTTCAAGCAAAAGACTATAATAGTAGAGTATCTCAAGATAAGTTGTTGACATTTAAGGGGGTCATTGATGATCTACCTAACCATCCTAAAGGAATATTTGTTACGAAAACAGGATACCAAAAAGGAGCTAAAGCGTATGCAGAAGCAAATGGCATTCTTTTGTATGAATTAAGACAACCTACTGATGAAGATTGGGAAGGATATATAAGGGATATTAATATAAATATGACAATGTTTAGTCCACATGTTAGTAATTTTAAAATAGGGATAGACTCTGATTGGCTAAAAAATAATTATCACGACACATCAGTAGAAATAAAAATTCGTGGTTATGCTCATGAAATCATGCTATATAATGAGAAAAATGAAGCTATAGCGTTATTGAATGAAACAATAAATTCTGTAATAAAAAAACATGGACAAGGAATGTCAACAAAACATATTGAAGAAAATTTTGATGAACCTATATTTATTCATTATGCAAAAGATGGAATAGATTTGCTAAAACTCAAAAATATATCTTTCGATTTGTCCTTTAATACATATAAAGAAACTATTGAAATTAAAGGGGACGACATTGTGAAATTTATATTAAAAGATGTATTGAAAGATAAAATAAATAATATAGACCCATCGTTTCATGTGCATCTTTGATAGCCTTATGCAGTAGTATTTTGGCTGAGTTAGCAGTGTTTAAACCGATATAAAATTATGGTTGGTTGATGCTGATATCTTGGAGGGAGACACCAGCATGGAAGAAAAACAAAATTTTTAATGACATAGGGTTTTAACGATTTTGAGTTAAAACCCAGTGTTTTTATCACCAATTTTTATTACCAACTTTATTACCAACGCGGAATATTTGGCTGATTTTAGTAGAATTTACGATTTTGCGGAGGTCAGCAAAATCGATAGGAACTTATCATTGACCTTGTATTTTTAAGAATGATATACTTTTACTAGGATAAATGACCGTTTGAAAGGGGCTGTGAGTATGTTTACAATAAACGAGATACAAAGACGAATTGCTCCTATTTTGAAAAATTATGATGTTAGGGAGGCTTTTCTGTTTGGTTCTTATGCCAGGGGAGAAGCTACAGAGAATAGTGATATTGATATAAGAGTTGATAAGGGAGATAGTCAAAAACTGAAAAGCTTATTAGGAGTTAGCGGACTGCATTTGGATTTGAATGATGCTCTGGGGCGAGAAGTAGATTTGCTGACTTGTTTACCACGAGGACCACTCTCTAGTTCGTTTATTGAAAATCTAAAGAAAGATGAGATAAAAATATATGGCAATATCCAATAAAGACGGGCAAATACTTCAGCATGTTGTTCGCTATTGTAATCAAATTGAGACTACAAAAAAATTTTTTAATTTAGATAAAGCGGATTTTGAAAATAATTTTTTCATGCAAAATGCCTTAGCTATGCCTATTGCACAAATTGGCGAATTGGTAAAAAAACTATCGGTTGAGTTTAAGGAGAACAACCCCAAAATATTGTGGCGAGAAATTGCGGGAATGCGGGACCATTTGACCCATAACTACACTAATATGGATATTGATGTTACTTGGGAAGCGATATTGGTTGATATCCCAGAATTGGGCAAATATTGTGAGGCTATTTTGCTGGAAAATAATATTGATTTGCCAGAAGTGGAAACAATAAACTTACGGAAATAGAAGACTCATCATTTGTGATATTTTGCTCTCTAAAAAGATTGGTAACGATTGAGACTATTTAGAGAGCTTTTTAATTTTCTCTGGCTAAGTGGTGGGGATAATTAATACAAAATGGTTTGCTATTATAGTTCATTATTAGGAGATAGAGTAAAATGTACACTAATTTTGATTATCTAAAGCAAGACCCACAATTTAACAGCTTTTCTGATGTGGCCATTTCAGCAGAAAAGATAATATTGCTGGATCCTGAGGCAAGTATTATCAATAGCCGTAGGGCGATGGAGTTTGCTGTAAAATGGATGTATTCGGTGGATAAAGAGCTGGATATGCCATATCAGAATAATCTACAAAGCTTGATGAATGCTGAAGAATATAGGCAGATTGTTGGCCAAGATTTATGGAAGCGGATGGATTTCATCCGTCGTTGTGGTAATAATGTGGCCCATGGAAGCAAAAAGCTTGGCCGGGATGAGGCCATGTTATGCCTGGAAAATCTGTTTATTTTTTTGGATTATATCGCCTATTGCTACTCGGAGCATTACGAGGAACAGAATTTTAATGCCGGCTTGATAGATGAGAGAGTAAAAAAGATTAAAGAGTCCCGCCAGCAGAGTCAGGATGTTAAGGCAGAGCTGGAACGGGAAATAAAGAATTCTGCCCAAAAGGATGTGGATATAGAGAAGCTTCGCCAGGAAAATGCTGCCCTGAAGGAAGAATTATCATTCCGCCGGGCAGAAAAGCAGCCGACTTATGTTGAAAAGCCACTGGATCTGTCGGAGTATAAAACACGGAAAATTTATATAGATACTATGCTTATTGCTGCCGGGTGGACAGAAGGCAAGGACTGGATTAACGAGGTAGAGCTCCCTGGTATGCCAAATAAATCGGAGGTTGGGCTGGCAGATTATGTGTTGTACGATGAAGCCCATCGACCTTTGGCTGTAGTGGAAGCCAAGCGGACTTGTGCAGATGTAGCAAAGGGACGTCAGCAAGCCAAGCTGTATGCAGATATCTTGGAGAAGCAGTATGGCAGAAGACCGGTGGTATTCCTTACAAATGGGTTTGATACCAGGATAATAGATAATCAGTATCCAGAGCGCAAGGTGGCAGAAATATACTCAAAGCAGGATTTGAAAAAGTGGTTTAACCTACAGGAGATGCGCACTAGTCTAAAAAATGTCTATGTGGATAAAGACATTGCGGGAAGATATTATCAAGAAGGTGCAGTAAAGTCTGTATGCGACAGTTTTGAACGAAAAAATCGTCGTAAGGCACTGCTGGTTATGGCCACAGGCTCTGGTAAAACCAGAACAGTGATTGCTCTTTGTAAAGTTTTATTGGATGCCGGCTGGATAAAAAATATATTGTTTTTGGCAGATCGCAATTCTTTGGTTACGCAGGCAAAGCGCAGCTTTGTGAATTTGCTGCCGGATTTGTCGTGCACTAATTTATGTGAAGATAAAGATAATTATACGGCTCATTGCGTATTTTCCACCTATCAGACCATGATGAACTGTATTGATGTGATAAAAGATGATACGGGAAAACTGTTCACCAGCGGTCATTTTGATTTGGTTATATGTGATGAAGCCCATCGGTCCATTTATAACAAATACAAGGATATTTTCAATTATTTTGATGCTTGTCTTGTTGGTTTGACCGCTACGCCAAAAGAGGATATTGATAAAAATACCTATTCAATTTTTGAGCTGGAAAATGGTGTGCCTACTTATGGATATGACTTGGCACAGGCAGTAAAAGATGGCTATTTAGTGGATTATATGTCTGTGGAAACAGTCCTAAAGTTTATTGAGCAGGGAATTAGCTATGATGAACTGTCGGATGAAGAAAAGGAAGAGTATGAGGATACTTTTGAGGATGAGGACGGAAATCTTCCTGAGAAAATCAGCTCTTCTGCTATTAATACGTGGCTGTTTAATGAGGACACCATTCGTCAGGTGCTTGATATCGTTATGAAGGACAGCTTGAAAGTAAATTATGGTGAGATGATAGGCAAGACGATTATTTTTGCCAAAAATCATAAGCATGCGGAGAAGATTTTAGAAGTATTCAATAAGGAATATCCACATCTTGCCAAGAATAATAATGGACAGGCCTTTGCCAAGGTCATTGATAATTACATGACATATAGTCAGAGTGCTATTGATGAATTTTCTGACAGCAAGAAAATGCCGCAAATTGCTATATCCGTTGATATGCTGGACACTGGAATCGATGTGCCGGAAGTTTTGAATTTGGTCTTCTTCAAGAAGGTTATGAGTAAGGCCAAGTTTTGGCAGATGATTGGCCGTGGTACTAGATGCTGTCCGGGACTTATTGATGGAGAAGATAAGAGTAAGTTTTATATATTCGATTTTTGCGGCAATTTTGAATTTTTCCGTATGGGAGAAGGAAAAAAGGCTGTAACCAGGATGGCTTTGCAGGGGGCTATCTTCAATTTGATGTTCCAAATTGTTTATAAGTTGCAGGATATAAAATATCAGACGGATAGGCTGATGGAGTTCCGTAAATCGTTGGTTGATGCCATGGTTGGGAAAGTTAAGGAACTAAACCGAAATAATTTTGCTGTAAGACAGCATATAAAGTATGTTGATCTATATTCAAAGGCTGAAAATTACAATGCTATATCCTATGAAGATACATTGTTGGTGCGGGAAGAACTGGCACCATTGGTGTTGCCGGATAATGATGAGGCTACAGCAGTGCGTTTTGATGCATTGATTTATGGCTTGGAATTGGCACAGCTTGCTGGAGAGAAGTATGGAAAACTTAAAACAGACCTTATGAAAAAGGTTAAAGGAATTGCGTCTGTTGCCAATATTCCGGAGATTGTTGCTCAAAAGGAGCTTATAAACACCATTTTGCACACAGATTATGTGGAGCAGGCGGAAATTGATGAGTTTGAGCATATCAGGGAAAATCTTAGAAATCTTATGAAGTACATACCCCGTAACCAGGTGCGCTATGATACGGATTTTACGGATGATATATTGAGCTACGAATGGAATGAATCTGAGCTGGAAAATGACGATTTGAAAAACTATAAGGCCAAAGCTGAGTTTTATATTCGCCAGCATCTGGATAACGCCGTTATTGCAAAGCTCAGGACGAATCAGCCATTGACACGGTTGGATATAGAATCACTGGAAAAGATTTTATGGAGTGAAGTTGGTTCCCAAGAGGATTACGAGCGGGAATATGGTCACAAGCCTCTTGGCGAATTAGTGCGTGAAATTGTGGGCTTGGATATGAATGCCGCCAAGGAAGCCTTTGCAGAGTTTTTGGATGATACTAATCTTGATAGCAGACAGATTTATTTCGTGAACCAAATCGTGGAATACATTGTTCATAACGGCATGATGACTGACCTTTCTGTGCTTCAGGAGTCACCTTTTACTGACCAGGGCAGCGTGGCAGACATTTTTACTGATTTATCAATTTGGGCAGGAATCAGAAAGGTTATTGATGGTATAAATTATAATGCTGGGGTTATGTAGCTAAGTGGTGATATAAAATGACAATTAGTGCAAGCAGGCGGACGGATATACCAGTAGTTTATTTTGCTTTGTTTTGGCAGAGATTAAAGGCTGGCTATGTATATGTGGTCAATCCATTCAACCGAAACCAGGTAAAACGTATATTCTTACGGGCATTTTTTGTGGAATATATTGTGTTATGGACTGTGTAGTGCATAATAGGTAAAATGTTTAGTGTTGGCAAGGCCAAGATCCAGCGGACACTATGTAGCTGGGTGGAAAGCTTTGATATTGGTCGGTATGATAGCTATATTCGGGGTTGCCGTTATTGCTATGCCAATGGCGACTTAGAACGGGCTAAACAGGGCTTTGGTAATCATAATCTTAATGCATCGGTTATAACTGGCAATTTGTTCGGTGACAAGCATATCACTGTCCTCATAAGTGAATAGTAAAACTATAAAAATATAAGATGATTTACAAGATACAAGGGGGCAAACGAGTATGGGGATTATTAGCGGATTGATGGGGAATGCTTCGGGAACGGATGTTGAGAAGGTAAAAAAAGAGTACGGCAAGCTGCTGGGGCCTAATGAGGCGGTTGTTCAGGCTTATCAGTGGATAAGGGATTTATTGATTTTTACTGATTATCGGCTTATTTGTGTGGATATCCAGGGAGCCACCGGGAAAAAAGTGATTTATCATTCCATACCATATAAGAGTATCCGCCATTTTGAGGTGGAATCCACCGGTTATTTTGACCTGGATGCGGAGCTGAGAATTTGGATTGCGGATATGGACAAAACCCCGTTGGTAAAAACCTTCAGCGCGGATGCAGATGTGTACCAGGTGCAGGCTTTGCTGGCTGAATGTATAGGGAAAATTTGAACAATTGCGTTGAAATCTTCATTGACGGTAAAGGATAACTGTGTTAGTATATTATCGTGTTAATACTTTAATGAGATAAAGAATTGTCTGGGGGATTGGCTATGACTTCAAAGGATATGGAATATTTGACCATTGCCCTGCCCAAGGGAAAGCTATTTGGCCTATCGGCCGACTTGTTGGGAAAAATCGGTTATACGGCGGAGGATTTAAGTGAAAAATCCCGTAAGCTGGTAATCACCAACGAAGAGAAGAAGATAAAATTCATCATCAGCAAGACGGCAGATGTACCTACCTATGTGGAGTACGGGGCAGCCGATATTGGGGTGATTGGCAAGGATGTATTACTGGAGTCCGGCAAGGATGTATATGAACTGCTGGATCTGGGCTTTGGCAAATGTCACTTGATGATGGCAGTAGATAAAAATAAAAAGCGGGAAAAGTTGTCAGATTATGCCAACACCCGGGTGGCTACCAAGTTCCCTCATATTGCGGAGAAATTTTTCAACAGCAAGGGAATGCAGATGGAATACATCAAATTAAATGGTTCCATTGAGCTGGGACCTATTGTTGGATTGTCGGAAAGTATTGTGGATATTGTGGAAACCGGTACTACGCTGCGGGAAAACAATTTGGAGGAAATTGCCTTTATTATGGAGGCCACAGCCCGGCTTATCTGTAACCGGGTCAGCTTCAAGCTGAAATTTGACCGTATTCATCAGCTCACTGAGGACTTGCGGAAAATAATGGAAATGACGGCGTAATGTGGAGGAAATACGATGCAGATAATAAATGTTAAAGATACAGGGCTTGCTCAGGTAGAAAAAATGCTTGTTAAACCTGCCTTTGATCAGGTAGAGCTTAATCCGAAAATACGGGAAGCAAATAAGAAGTTGTTTGGCAAGGATATGACCGCGGCAGAAATCGTGGAAATGATTGTTAACGAAGTGCGTTGCGAAGGGGACAGGGCGGTTATCAAATATACCAAGCTGATTGACCGGACGGAATTTACACCGGCGGAATTTTTGGTAACTGAAGCAGAATACGAGGCGGCCTATAAAGAGGCTGATAAGGAAATCGTTGAATCACTCAAAAAGGCCGCTGCCAATGTACGGCAGTATCATCAGGAGCAAAAGCCCAATTCCTGGATGACATATCGGGGACAGGGGTCCATTTTGGGCCAGTCAGTCATTCCTTTGGATAGGGTTGGCATATATGTACCGGGCGGTACAGCAGCATATCCTTCTTCGGTAATAATGAACGCTGTTCCAGCGGCTGTGGCCGGAGTAAAGGAAATCATTATGATGGTTCCGCCCAAGAATGGTAAAATCAATCCGTATGTATTGATAGCTGCCAAAGAGGCCGGAGTCTCCCAAATATTTAAGATTGGCGGGGCACAGGCGATTGCTGCTATGGCCTTTGGTACGGAAACTATTCCACGGGTAGACAAGATTACCGGACCCGGCAATATTTTTGTTACTTTGGCGAAAAAAGCTGTTTATGGCCACTGCGATATCGATATGCTGGCCGGGCCTAGTGAAATTTTAATCGTGGCGGATAAAACAGCTGATCCGGTGTATACTGCTGCTGACATGCTGAGCCAGGCCGAGCATGATACTTTAGCCTCCAGCATTGTTATTACCGATAGTGCTGAATTGGCCCAAAAAGTAGCGGCTGAGGCGGAAAAGCAGCTTAGTGAATTGCCACGGCAGGAGATTGCCCGGGCGTCCCTGGATAAAAATGGACTTATTATTGTGGCAGAAGATATCCTGCAGGCCATTGAGCTGGCCAATGTATCCGCGCCGGAGCATATGGAAATATTGACTGAGCAGCCATTCCAGCTGTTACCGTATGTGCGTCACGCCGGAGCAGTATTTTTGGGGGCCTATTCCCCGGAGCCGTTGGGAGATTATTTTGCCGGGCCAAACCATGTGCTGCCTACCGGTGGCACAGCCCGGTATTATTCGGTGCTGAATGTGGAAACCTTTATGAAACGCACCAGTTTGATTTCGTATACTCAGGCAGAACTTGACAAGGTCAGTGATGATATTATCCGGCTGGCGGAGGCGGAAGGTTTGCAAGCCCATGCCAATGCCATTCGGTTGCGGAAGAAATAATTGGTGACATAGCAGGAGGAAAATATGGGAAAACTTAAGTATAGAAACAAACTGGCAGATATGCCCTCTTACGATGTGGTAGAGCGGGATTGGTACATTAAGGTAAATGCCAATGAAAGCGGTTTGAACCTGCCGCCGTTGGTGGAAGACCGGGTGATGAGCCGTCTGTCACGGGTGGCCTTTAACCGTTATCCCAACGAGGACTTGGAGCTGTTGATGGAAGGTATTGGCAGGAATTTTGGTTTGGGTGTAGAAAATGTAATAATTGGAAATGGTTCCAGTGAAATCATCGAGAAGCTGTTTTACTGCTTTGGTGGCCGGGGTCGGAAGATTGTCTTTCCGCAGCCATCTTTTTCCATGTATCACATTTATGCCAAAGCGGCTGAGGCTGAGGGAGTGCCCGTTGATTTATCCACGGAAGATTACAGCCTGGATGTGAAGAAATATGTGGAAACAGTGAACGACAACAAGGCATCCCTGTGTGTTATCTGTAATCCAAATAATCCGACCGGCAATGTGATGTCCATTGAGGATATTGAATATATCGCCAGTCATACCAACTGTGCCTTTTTGGTTGATGAGGCCTATATTGAGTTTCATGGCAAGTCGGCGGTGGGACTGTTGAAGAAATATCCAAATATGATTGTTGCCAGAACCTTTTCCAAAGCCTATGGATTGGCGGCCTGCCGCTGCGGGTATATGTTGGCTTCTGCTGCTATCTGCAATATGGTTTCCAAGTCATTTATGCCATATCATATGGATGTGCTGACTCTGGTGACCGCAGATACGGTGTTTCAGATGCGGGATGAATTTGTTCCCCGTATTCAGATGGTAATAGCTGAGCGCAAGCGGATGGAAGGGCAGTATGGCACCTTGGCCGGCTTTAAGGTTTTTCCGTCCAATACCAATTTCATTTTTTTGAAGTATGACAAGGCACAGAAGCTCAATGAGTATTTGGTGGAGCGGGGAATTGGCATCCGCAGCTTTGGCAAGGCACCGTTGCTGGAAAACTGTCTGCGGATTTCCATGGGCAACCGGGAGGAAAATGATGCTGTGTTTAAAGCCGTAAAGGCATTTGTGGAGGAGCAGGATTAAAATGCGTACAGGGAAGGTTATTCGTGAAACACGGGAAACAGCTATTGATTTGACGGTTAATCTGGATGGTCAGGGTGTATCGGATATCGACACCGGTATTGGCTTCTTTGACCATATGCTTAATCTTTTGGCCAGCCACGGTCGATTGGATTTGGTGGTAGGCTGCAGTGGCGATATCGAAGTTGACGGCCATCATTCTGTGGAGGATATCGGCATTGCCTTTGGTGAAGCGTTAAAGCAGGCTCTGGGCGACAAGCGGGGCATAAACCGCTATGGTACCTTCTTTTTGCCAATGGACGAGTCGCTGGTGATGGTTTCCTTGGATATAAGTGGTCGGGCATATCTGGTGTACGATGCCGGTGGTCCGATGGCTCCGATGATAGGTGACTATGATACAGAGCTTACCGAGGAATTTTTGCGGGCCTTGGCCTTTAATGCTGGGATTACTTTGCATGTAAAGGTGCTTTATGGTACTAATTCCCATCATAAGGTGGAGGCTATATTCAAGGCTTTGGGACATGCTCTGCGGCAGGCTGTGGAAAGAGATCCCCGTGTAGATGGCGTGCCTTCCACTAAAGGCGTTTTATGATACAGATAAGGATAATTTATGAATTTAGTGCATGACTTCCGTTACGGAAAAATTATTTACAATACTTTGGACAAATATGTGGGTAAATCCTTGAAACTGTACGGTGAATTCAGCCAGGGAGAAGCTGACATTTTTGATATGATTGTTAAACCAGGGGCTTGTGTAGTGGAAGTAGGAGCCAATATTGGGTCCCACACGATTCATTTGGCTCAGTTGGCCGGCAAAGACGGTTCGGTTTGGGCCTTTGAGCCGCAGCGTTTGGTGTTTCAGATTTTGGCCGGAAATATGGCAATCAATAATCTCACCAATGTGCATTGCGAACAGAAATGTGTGGCAGATGCACCGGGGCAGGTTAAGGTGCCTATCCTGGATACTGAGAAGATAAATAATTGGGGAGGAATGTCGTTGGAAAATACCAGCGAGGGTGAGTCGGTGGAGGTTATTACCCTGGACTCGCTGAAGCTATCCCGTTGTGATTTTCTCAAAATTGATGTTGAAGGGATGGAATTACAGGTATTAAAGGGGGGCGAGGCGACAATAAATGCGTTTCGTCCGGTGATTTATGTGGAGGCAGATCGGGAGGATAAAAAGAGCGAGCTTTTTGACTGGCTCTTATCCCATAAATATCGGATTTTCCAACATAATCCGCCGTTGTTTAATCCCAACAATTATTTTAACAATCCGGAGGATGTATTTTATGAAGGGAATATCCGGCTTGTTTCTCTTAATGTGCTTTGTGTGCCGGCGGAAGGTTCGTTTACGGTTCAAGGGTTTGACGAAATAACCCGATGATAAAGATTGGTAGAAGAACCACTGGCAGGAGGAATTGTGTGTGATTGCAATTATTGATTATGGGGTGGGCAATCTTTTCAGCGTGGAAAAGGCTTTTGCCAGATTTGCTGATGATGTGAAGCTCACCAGTGATATAAATGACATAAAACAGGCTGACAAGCTGGTTCTGCCTGGCGTGGGGGAGTTCGGGGCCTGTATGGGGAATTTTATGGCCTCAGGACTTATGGATACGGTGCTGGAACGAATAAAGGCCGGAGTTCCTCTGCTTGGGATTTGCGTGGGACTGCAAATTCTATTTGAGGGAAGTGAAGAGTCCCCGGAGGCTGAGGGCCTGGGGATTTTTAAGGGTATGGTAAAACGCATTGTGGCACCGGGACTGAAAATTCCTCATATGGGATGGAATTCAGTGGAATTTAGTCAGCCGTCATTGCCGCTGTTTGACAACTTGTCGGAAAATCCTTATGTTTATTTTGTTCACAGCTATCATGCCGT
>CADACU010000012.1:0-41505 GCA_902786545.1 uncultured Anaerovibrio sp. | reverse complement strand
ACGGCGGCTGTGGCCAGAGATAATGTGATGGCAACCCAGTTTCACCCGGAAAAGTCCGGTGATGTAGGTTTGCAGCTGATAAAAAATTTTGTAGACTGGAAGTGTGAGTAGATGATAATTTTTCCTGCTATAGATATTCGGGGTGGGAAGGCTGTCCGGTTGTATAAGGGAGATTTTGCCCGGGAAACGGTATTTGGTGAGCCGGAGGAAATGGCCGCCAAGTGGGAATCTCTGGGAGGACAGTACCTTCATCTGGTAGATTTGGATGGCGCCAGAGCTGGCAAATCCATGAATTTGGATGTGGTAAAGAGAATTATTGACCGGGTTAATATTCCTGTGGAGCTGGGTGGCGGCATTCGCACAATGGACAATATTGATGAAGTTTTGTCGTCAGGCGTTCAGCGGGTTATTTTGGGTTCAGTAGCAGCCAAAAATCCAGCGTTGGTTCAGAGAGCCTGTGCCAAGTACGGTGACCGTATAGTTGTAGGCATTGATGCCAAAGACGGTATAGTGGCCGTGGAAGGCTGGGAAGTGTCCGGTAATGTAGAAGTGGGCATTTTGGCTAAGCAAATGGCTCAGGTGGGAGTAGAGACCATTATTTATACGGATATTTCCCGGGATGGCACCTTGGAGGGGGTCAATGTGGACGCTACAGCCCAGTTGGCCCGTCATAGCGGTGTTAAGGTGGTGGCTTCCGGCGGGGTGAAATCCATTGATGATATCAAGGCCCTGCTTCCTTACGAAAAGTCTGGTATTGAAGGGGTTATTGTAGGCAAGTCCATTTACACCGGTACCCTGAATTTGGCAGAAGCTATTCGTGTTGCAGCTGGGGAGTGATATAATATGTATACCAAGCGGATTATTCCCTGTCTGGATGTAAAAAATGGCCGGGTAGTCAAGGGAACCAACTTTGTGGGGCTTAGAGATGCCGGTGATCCGGTGGAATTGGCCCAAAAATATGATGAAGAACGCTGTGACGAGCTGGTTTTTTTGGATATTACCGCTTCCAATGAGCAGCGGGATACCATAGTGCAGGTGGCCCGGGATTGCGCTTCCAAGGTGTTTATTCCATTTACTATCGGTGGTGGTATCCGCACACCGGAGGATATGCGGAAAATGCTGAAAGCTGGGGCTGATAAGACCTCCGTCAATACGGCGGCAGTAAAAAATCCGGATATTATCCGTCAGGGAGCGGAAATATTTGGCAGTCAGTGCGTGGTGCTGGCTGTAGATGCCCGTAAGACTGGGGAGAACCAGTGGGAAGTATATGTAAATGGTGGACGCACTCCTACGGGAATTGATGTTATCGACTGGGTAAGGAGGGGAACCAGCCTGGGGGCCGGGGAAATACTTCTGACCAGTATGGATGCTGATGGCACCAAAGACGGCTATGACATTCCATTGACCAGAGCCGTATCTGAAGCGGTAAATGTGCCGGTTATTGCCTCGGGGGGAGCAGGGAAACTGGAGCATTTTTATGATGTTTTGACTGAAGGGAAGGCGGATGCTGTATTGGCCGCTTCCGTATTTCATTACGGGCAGTTTACCATACGCCAGGTAAAAGAGTACTTAAAATCCCGAGGGATAGAAATGAGACTTTAAAAAAATAGGAATTAGGAATTAGGAATTAGGAATATTCCCTTCCGTATTTGGAAGGGTGTCAGCCTATCGGGCTGACGGGTGAGGTCTATAGATGAGGTGATATGCTATGTTTGATGTTTCAAAGATTAAATTTGATGAAAATGGTCTTGTACCAGCCATTGTTCAGGAGGAAAATGGCCAAGTGCTGATGATGGCTTATATGAACGCCGAGTCGCTGCAGAAGACCATCGAAACCCGGACCACCTGGTTCTGGAGCCGTAGCCGGAAATCCTTGTGGAATAAAGGAGCCACCTCAGGCAACATCCAGGAGGTCAAGGATTTATTCTATGATTGTGACGGTGATACGCTGTTGGTGATTGTTCATCAACGGGGTAGTGGAGCCTGTCACACCGGGACATATTCCTGCTTTAGTGGCCGTCGCCTGATGGAAAACGATAAGGCGTTGGCCGTGGTGGATCAGCCAAAGGACAATCAACTGGCCAACATTTTAAACGAGCTGTATGATGTGATAAAGGATCGTCAGCTCAATCCAAAGGAAGGCTCCTATACCAACTATCTCTTTGAAAAGGGTCAGGATAAGATTCTTAAAAAGGTGGGCGAGGAAGCGGTGGAAACCGTTATTGCCTCCAAGAATGATGACAGGAATGAAATCATTTATGAGATGGGGGACCTTTGGTATCACTGTCTGGTGCTGTTGGCATACCATAATATCAAGCCGGAGGAAGTGTTCTGTGAGCTTATAAATCGCCACAATGGAGGCAATTATCATCACTTCACCGGAAAAACAGGAATTCGTCCGGTGGATTGATGCAAATTATTACTGAATATTGATACAATTTTATACTCAAATTGCCTGGCCTTTGGTATAATAAAGAATTGAAAGATATTATGAAAGGCTGGGCATTTTTTATGTACAAGGATATTTTTAAATCGTTGAGGGAAGCTGCCCTGGTACGAAATAATATGAATACCCGCCGTACTACGGATGAACCGGCTCCATTGCCGCAAAAATCCTATCCGGAGGACAGCAAGCTGATTGCGTTGCCGGAGCCGGATTTTTTGGAGGATAAGGAAGTAAGCTTTCTGGAATTGATGGAACTGCGGTCGACTATCCGTCTGTACAGCGACCAAAAGCTGACATTGAAGGAGTTGTCTTATCTTCTTTGGTGTACCCAAGGGGTAAAGATGGTTCTTCCATCGGGGGTGACCAAGCGTACGGTGCCATCAGCCGGAGCACGAAATGCCTTTGAAACATATTTATACATTGATAAGGTGGAGGGCCTTAGCAGCGGATTATATCGTTTTTTGGCCATAGAGCACGCTCTGTTGCCGATTGACACCAGTGCTGGTGTCAAAGAACGCTTGCGCAAGGGCTTTAACAAAATCAATATGTTCGATGAATGTGCCGTAACATTCATTTGGGCGGCTGTTCTTGACCGGATGGATTACTTTTTTGGGGGAAGGGCCCTGCAGTATTTGTTTATTGACGCAGGTCATGTTTGTCAGAATTTATATTTGGCAAGCTACACTATAGATGTGGGCTGTTGTGCCATCGGGCATTTTAACGATGAAGAATTAAATCGGGAATTGGGCCTTGATGGTGAGGAAGAATTCGTGGTCTATGCTGCTCATGTGGGCAAAATAAGATAAAAAGGGATGAGTGAAATGGCTGGTAAATCAAGAGAGTTTCCAATATATGCACCTATGTCTGGTCAGGTTGTGTCGCTGGCGGAGGTGCCTGACAGAACCTTTTCCGACAAAACAATGGGGGATGGCGTGGCTATCATTCCTGCTGAAGGACAGCTGTACAGTCCGGTGAGCGGGTATGTAGCAGCGGTAGCTGAAGCAAAGCATGCCATTGGGTTCCAAACGGAGTCAGGGCTGAATATATTGGTCCATGTGGGGTTGGAAGCCCATGATATTACCCGGGAAACCACGGTGGTTCATGTCAAGGAAGGACAACGGGTTCAGGCCGGGGATTTGGTGGCAGAGTACAATCTGGATGCCTTTAAAGAAAAAGAGATAAACACAATTACGCCGGTTGTCTTGATAAATGAGAAAGAGGATAATACGGAAATAATACCAAATGTTGGTCAGGTGCTGGCCGGTGCCGGAGAGATATTTAAGGTTGTGGAAATCGTTGCCCAGGATGAGCAGGAGCCGGAAGAACAACCGCAGGAGCACGAGGAAAAACCAGAAGTTAAAGAGGAAGACGCCTCCAATTCTTTGCTGGACCTGTTTGACAGCTATGGGGCGGACTATTTCAAGGATCCTAAAAATCTGATAAAGCTCGGTGTTATGTTTGTCGTAACAGTCGGTGTCTTGGTAACCATATTTGTTCTTTTGGGAATGTATCTGAACGGTGGTAAATAATATTGTTGCCCAATCTGAGGTTGATATGATGGAGTTGGCACAGGATATTCAATATTTAAAAGGGATAGGCCCGAAGAAGGCCCAGCTCCTGCACAAACTGGGTATTACCAAAATTTTTGATTTGCTCACTCACTTTCCAAGAGGGTATGAGGACCAGAGCTGTATTACACCAATGAGTGATTTGGTGCCGGGAGAAAAAGCAGTGGTTTCCGGAGTTATCACTTCCCTTAATGAGAAGCGGGCCGGGCGGCGTAATATGACCATATTGACTGCCCTGGTTACAGATGGTACCGGATTTTTGCAGGTCACCTGGTTTAACCAGAAATTTTTAAAGGCCAAGCTGAAACCAGGAAAAAAGCTGTTTGCCGCCGGTAAGGTGGAATATGCTTTTGGCGGGCAGGGGCAATATGCTATGAGCCAGCTTTCTTCCTTTGAGGTTATGGATTTTGATGAGGAAATGACGGATAATTTAGGTATTTTGCCTGTTTATCCGGCTGCGGAATCCCTAAATCAAAAATTTTTCCGAAAAACAGTAAGTCAGCTGCTGGACAGTATTGAGTGTATTCCGGAGGTTATTCCGGAAAATATTTTCCGTCGATACAATCTTTTATCGAGGGATGAAGCGTTTCGCAGCATTCATTTTCCGGACAGCTTTGCCAAGGTTCAGCTGGCCCGGGACCGACTGGCCTTTGAGGAATTATATCTTATTCAGTGTGGCCTGATGGTACTAAAAAAACATACCCAGGAGAAAAAACAGGGGATAAAGCATGGTTTGAACAGTCATCTTGTCAATCAATTGCTGGCTGCATTGCCATTTGAGCTTACCAATGATCAGCGGAAGGTGTGGAATGACATCTGTAATGATATGGAACGGCTGGTGCCTATGCGTCGACTGGTGCAGGGGGATGTAGGCTCCGGCAAGACCGTTATTGCCATGCTGGCGTTGGTTAAGACGGTGGAGAATGGTTTTCAAGGGGCCTTGATGGCTCCAACGGAAATATTGGCCAGACAGCATTATGAAGGATTTATGGAGTTATTGGAGCCACTGGGAATAAAGGTGGCTCTTTTATCTGGCAAGCTCACTAAAAGCAAACGGGAAAAGCTTTATGAGGCGCTTGTGAATCATGAGATAGATATTGTAATAGGTACGCATGCCCTAATACAGGATAAGGTGAATTTTGCCAGACTTGGGTTGGTGGTAACGGATGAACAGCACCGTTTTGGCATCAGCCAGCGGGCTGAATTGGAAAAGAAGGCTGCCTATATGCCTGATGTGCTTGTAATGACCGCAACACCTATCCCGCGGACCATGACTTTGACGGTGTACGGTGATTTGGATGTATCTCTGATAAAGGAATTGCCCCCAGGGCGGAAAAGTATTCGTACCTTTGTGCGTACCCCGGATCGCCGGGAGCTTATTTATAAATTTATGCGGGAAGAAATCCTCAAAGGTCGGCAAGCCTATGTGGTGTGTCCTCTGATTGCTGACAATGAGGAAAGTCATTTGCTGTCAGCTGAGGCGGTGTATGATGAACTGACCCATGGAATATTTAGGGATATAAGCTGTGGCCTGGTACATGGCAAGCTGAAGCAGAAAGACAAGGAAGCCATAATGCAGGAGTTTTATGAGGGAAAAATAAAGCTTTTGGTGGCAACCACCGTGATTGAGGTGGGGGTAAATGTTCCAAATGCCAGTATGATGGTGATTGAAAATGCCCAGCAATTTGGCTTGGCCCAGCTTCATCAGCTCCGGGGGAGGATTGGCCGGGGCGAATACAGCTCCTACTGTGTGCTGGTGGCTGATAACCGGGGAGAAGTAGCCAAAGAGCGTATGAATATAATGGAGACTACTTCTGATGGCTTTGAATTGGCCGAGGAGGATCTGAAGCTACGGGGTCCGGGCCAGTTCTTTGGTTCCATGCAGCATGGTCTGCCGGATTTAAAAATCGCTGATGTACTACAGGATATAGATATTCTGCTAAAGGCCCGCCGGGCGGCGCTGGAAACCATGGAAAATAAAGTGGATCTGGACTATGTTTTGCCGGTGTTGGAGCTGCAATATAAGGAGCATTTTTTAAATATAACGGACACATAAAAAGATTACTGACAATTCTTTTATGCTTGTATTCAATCCGTACTTATGCTATTATGTTTACTATGTGGGCATAATGAGGTCATAAATGGGCACAGCCCAATAAAGAGTATATTAGGAGGTCTTTTGACACAATGGAAGTTAATGTAAAGGCGTTGGAAAACCAGCAGGTTGAATTAGAGATTACTGCACCAGCTGCTGAGCTGGATAAGGCATACGATGCAGCATGCAAGAGTATTGCTGGTCGTATCAATATCCCAGGTTTCCGTAAAGGCAAGGCACCAAAGCTTGTTGTTGAGCGCCATGTTGGCAAGGAGAATATCCTCAGCGATGCATTCGAGCGTTTGGGCCAGAAAACCCTCACTGAGGCTTTAGAAAAAGAAGATATTGAGATTGTTACCCGTCCTGAGATTGATGTAGTAACCCTTGAGTTGGGCAAGGATGTTGTTTTCAAGGCAGTTGCTACCAAGAAGCCTGAAGTTGAATTGGGCGAGTATAAGGGCTTGAAGGTTGAAGTAGAGAAGGACACAGTTGATGATGATGCAGTTCAGCAGCAGCTGGTTCGCATGTTGGATCGCCAGGCAGATATGGTTGATGCTGAAGAAGGATCTGCTGTTGAAAAGGACGATTTCATCACCTTGGATTTCAAGGGCTTTGTAGATGATAAGCCATTTGCCGGTGGCGAAGGCAAGGATTATCCGCTTCAGATTGGTTCCAATGCGTTCATTCCAGGCTTTGAGGATCAGCTGATTGGTGCCAAGGTTGGGGAAGAGAAGGATGTAAATGTAACCTTCCCTGAGGAGTATCATTCTGAAGAGTTAAAGGGTAAGCCAGCTGTATTCAAGTGCACTGTAAAGAGCATCAAGAGAAAGGTTCTGCCTGAGCTGAATGATGATTTTGCAAAGAAGGCAAGTACCTTCCAGACCTTGGATGAGCTGAAGGCTGACATTAAGTCCAATCTTGAGAAGAGTGCTGAGACCAAGGCAGAGACTGAAAAGCGCGAGAAGGCAATCAGCATGGCTGCTGACAATGCCAAGGTTGATGTTCCTGAGGTTATGGTAGAGAACCGCATCAATGCAATGATTCAGGAACTGGCTCTCCGGGTTGAGCAGCAGGGCTTGAAGCTGGAGCAGTATATGGCTTATGCTGGTACTGATATTGCCAAGTTGCGGGAAAACTATCGTGATGCAGCTGCTACCAATGTTAAGGTTGATTTGGTATTGGATGCAATTGCCAAGGCTGAGGGCATCAAGGTTGAGGCTGAGGATTTGGATGCAGAGGTTGCTTCCATGGCTGCAGCTTACAATGCAACCCCTAAGCAGGTAAAGAAGATTATCAGCGAACAGGGTCGTCTTGGTGATTTGGTAGCTTCCGTACATAGAAGAAAGACTGCCAACTTTGTAATTGACAGCATTGCATAATATATCAAGTGAAGAAGATTTCTGCCGCCCATTTTTTATGGGCGGCGGGTTGTCTTTTTCTTGTTTTGCTCGAAATTTAATATTATAATAAAGAGAAAGCTATTTGAGATTAACTTTTGTTAAAATGGTTTTCTTTTTCTTATGATATTAACTTTGAGGTGATTATATGAGCTATTTTGTACCATATGTAGTTGAACAGTCAGGTAATGGAGAGCGGTCTTATGACATTTATTCCCGTTTGTTGAAGGATCGTATCATTATTCTGACTGGTGAGATAAATGATACTGTGGCCAGCTCCGTAGTGGCCCAGCTGCTTTTCTTGGAATCTGAAGACCCTGATAAGGACATTTATCTGTATATTAACAGTCCGGGTGGTGTTGTTACGGCTGGTATGGCTATATATGATACTATGCAGTATATCAAGCCTGATGTTTCTACTATCTGTGTGGGGCAGGCTGCCAGCATGGGGTCATTGCTGCTTACCGCTGGTGCGAAGGGAAAGAGATTTTCTCTGCCAAATGCCCGGATTATGATTCATCAGCCATTGGGTGGTGCCCGGGGGCAGTCTACCGATATTCAGATCCAGGCCCAGGAGCTGCAGCGTACCAGAGACATGCTCAACAATGTATTGTCCAAGCATACTGGTCAGTCATTGGATAAAATAAATACCGACACTGAGCGGGATAATTTTATGAGTGCTGAAGAGGCAGTTTCATATGGTTTGATTGATAAGGTTATTGTTCGTCTTGAGGAAAAAGCTGAGGCGGACCAGTAAGGAGGCACGGTTATGGGCTTCAATTTTGATGACGACAAGCTTTCCTGCTCGTTTTGTGGCAAGAAAGAGGACGAGGTAAAGAAACTGGTGGCCGGTCCTGGTGTGTACATCTGTGATGAGTGCATTGACCTTTGCCGGGAAATAATTACTGAGGAAAATTCACTGGCAGCGGCAGAGGAGCTTAGTGATTTGCCAAAGCCGAAGGAAATCAAGGCTATTTTGGACGATTATGTTATTGGCCAGGAAGAAGCCAAGAAGACCTTGTCAGTAGCTGTATATAACCATTACAAGCGGATAAACTGTGCCATGACTACAGAGCAGGATGTGGAGCTGCAGAAGTCAAATATATTGCTTATCGGCCCTACCGGAAGCGGTAAAACCCTGTTGGCAAAAACCTTGGCAAAGATTTTAAGAGTGCCGTTTGCAGTGGCAGATGCTACTACACTTACTGAAGCTGGTTATGTAGGCGAGGATGTGGAAAATATCCTCTTAAAGCTCATTCAGAATGCGGAGTATGATATTTCCAAGGCCGAACGGGGCATTATTTACATTGATGAAATAGATAAGATTTCCCGCAAGAGCGAGAATGTGTCCATTACCCGTGATGTATCCGGTGAAGGGGTTCAGCAGGCTCTTTTGAAAATTTTGGAGGGTACTGTTGCATCCGTTCCGCCACAGGGTGGGCGCAAGCATCCGCATCAGGAGCTTCTGCAAATAGATACGACCAACATTCTCTTTATTTGCGGTGGTGCTTTTGCTGGCATTGAGAAGATAATAAACAAGCGTCGTGGCAACAAAAATATGGGCTTTGGGGCCAAGGTGACTTCCCGTGACAATGCGGATGTCGGTGAGGTACTGACGCATATTGTGCCGGATGATTTGATGAAAAGCGGTCTGATTCCGGAATTTATTGGCCGGTTGCCAGTGGTTGCTACTCTTGATTCCTTGGATGAGGATATTCTGATTGAAATACTCACAAAACCAAAGAATGCATTGGTGAAGCAGTTTGAGTATTTGCTCAGTCTGGATGATGTAAAGCTGTCCTTTGATGATGAAGCACTGCGGGCTATTGCCAAGAAGGCTTTACAACGAAAAACAGGTGCCCGTGGATTGCGTTCTATCATGGAAGGTATCTTGAAGGATGTTATGTATGAAGTACCTTCCCAGAGCGGGGTTACTAACTGTCATATAACCAAGGCAGTAGTCGAGGACAATGTCGACCCTATTTTGAGTTACGGCAAAAAACGGAAGGGCAATGCCAAAACGAATGAAGTTTCCGCCTAAGGGCGTATTGCAATAGACGCTGTCGAGGCAGCGTCTATATTTTATTCTGATGAAAACATCAGGAGGAATGTTTATATGAAAAATGATTTAAGAAGATTGCCATTACTGCCACTGCGGGGCATGATGGTTTTTCCATATATGATGGTTCATCTGGATGCCGGTCGGGAGCAGTCAGTGGCTGCCTTGGAACAGGCTATGCTGGAGGACAAGGTTATAATGCTCACCGCTCAGAAGGATGCGGATGTGGAAAAACCAAGCTTTAATGACCTGTATTCTGTGGGAACAGTGGCTGAAATTAAGCATTTGGTTAAAATGCCGGGTGGTACGGTCCGGGTTCTGGTGGAAGGTATGTATCGGGCTCAGATCATTAACTGCTACGACAGCGGTGAATATATTGATGTGGATGTCCATGAATATCAGGATGAACTGGATAACAGCCTGGAAATGGAGGCATTGGTCCGGGTCGTTGTTCATGAATTTGAGCAATGGGTCAAGACTAGCCGAAAAATTCCGGCTGATGCCATAGTTTCTGTATCGATTATTTCTGATGCAGGCCGGTTGGCAGATATGATTGCCGGTCACCTGAACCTGAAGCTGGAAGAGCGTCAGGAGCTTTTGGAGTGCATTGATGTAAAAGCCCGTC
This sequence comes from uncultured Anaerovibrio sp., assembly GCA_902786545.1. Classification (GTDB taxonomy): domain Bacteria; phylum Bacillota; class Negativicutes; order Selenomonadales; family Selenomonadaceae; genus Anaerovibrio. Next base: position 31,315 of record CADACU010000012.1, on the reverse strand, counting down.
TGGAAAAGCTTTATGGTGTGCTGAAGCGGGAGCGGGATATTCTGGACATCGAAAAAAAGGTCAGTGGACGGGTCCGCAAGCAGATTGAGAAGGTTCAGAAGGAATATTATCTCCGGGAAAAGGTGAAGGCTATTCATACTGAGCTGGGAGATAAGGACGGTATTCAGGGTGATATTGAAGAATACAAAAAGCGTATGCGGAAGGATAAATACCCTGATGATGTGGTGAAGACCATCAACAAGGAGATTACCCGTCTGGAGCGGGCTGGCAATATGTCTCAGGAAGCCAGCGTCATTACCACCTACATTGAAACCTTGCTGGATATGCCGTGGTATGCTACCACAGAAGATAAGGAAGACATCAAGGCGGCCTCTGATGTACTGAATCAGGATCACTATGGGCTGGAGAAGGTCAAGGAGCGTATATTGGAATATTTGGCTGTGAGAAAGCTCACTTCCGGTCAAAATGCGCCGATTATGTGTCTTGTTGGGCCACCGGGTGTTGGTAAAACATCACTGGCCAGCTCTGTAGCCAGAGCGTTGGGCAGAAAGTTTGTGAGAGCTTCTCTGGGCGGTGTCCGGGATGAAGCTGAGATAAGAGGCCATCGTCGTACCTATGTGGGGGCTATGCCGGGGCGCATTTTGGCTGCCCTGAAAAAAGCCGGTACCAAAAATCCGGTATTTTTGCTGGATGAAGTAGACAAGATGGCGGCAGATTACAAGGGAGATCCTACTTCAGCCTTGTTGGAGGTATTGGATCCGGCCCAGAACAATACATTCAGTGATCATTATGTAGAGCTGCCATTTGATTTGTCCCAGGTTTTGTGGATTGTTACGGCCAATAATTTGGGGGATATTCCAGCACCGTTGCGGGATCGTATGGAAATTATTACCTTATCCAGCTATACCGAGCAGGAGAAGCTGGAAATTGCCAAGCGGTATTTGGTACCAAGACAGCGGGAAAGTAATGGTCTTACTACAAAAAATATAAGGATTGGTGCAGGAGTCATTCAGCATCTTATTACTGATTATACCAGAGAAGCCGGTGTCCGTGAGTTAGAGCGGGTTATCGGGCAGCTGTGCCGCAAGGTGGCTAAAAAGCTGGTGGAAGGTGAAGAGAGTGTAGTTAGTGTTACTACCAAAAATTTGGTTGATATTTTAGGCAAGATTAAATATCCGCATCCAAAGGAAAAGCGCCGGCCAGAGGTGGGACTATGCACTGGTATGGCTTGGACTCAGGTTGGCGGTGATATTTTGCCTACTGAAGTAAATGTATTCCCAGGCAAGGGCCAGCTTATTTTGACTGGCAAGCTGGGCGATGTGATGAAGGAATCGGCCCAGGCTGCTTTGTCATATATTCGTAGCCGTCAGAAGAAGCTAAAGCTCTCGCCAAAATTTTATGAGGAAAATGACATACATATTCATTTTCCGGAGGGTGCTGTACCAAAGGATGGTCCATCGGCTGGTATTACCATGGCTACGGCTATGATTTCTGCCCTTACAGGACGAAAGGTCAGATGTGATGTGGCTATGACCGGTGAGATAACCATCCGGGGGCGGGTGCTGCCGATTGGTGGCTTGAAGGAAAAGGTGCTGGCGGCCTATCGTGAGGGTATCCATACCATTATCCTGCCTGAGGAAAATCGTCGGGATATTGAGGAAATCCCTGAGTCAGTACGCAGCAAACTGGAATTTATTCCGGTTGACCATATTGATAAGGTGTTGGAAAATGCCCTGTTGAAATGAGGTATCTATGGCAGAAAAGGTTGTTATTACCCAGGGGAAATATCTTACCTCAGCGGTACAAATGGACCAATATCCGGAGGTTAGGCGGAAGGAGATAGTCTTTATCGGTCGCTCCAATGTTGGCAAGTCATCCCTGATAAATTCCTTGACCAGAGTTCATCAGCTAGCCCGGGTGTCCAGTCAGCCGGGAAAAACCCAAACCATAAATTTCTATGAAATCGGGGCAAAGATTGACGATAATCCTCAGCGACAGGATTTTTATCTGGTGGATTTGCCAGGATATGGCTATGCCAAAACCGGCGCTAAACGACGGAAAATCTGGAGCAAGTTTATAAATGAATACCTGTTGTCATCGGAGGATTTGCAATTCGTGTGTCAGTTGATTGATATTCGGCATGAACCTATGGCATCGGATGTTGAAATGTTTCAGTGGCTGGTAGAGCATAATCTGCCGGTGTTGGTGGTGGCCACCAAGGCGGACAAGCTGGGGAAAAATGGTATTGCCAAAAGCGTAGCTCAGATAAAGAAAACGCTTGGAGTACCGGAGTTGGATGTTCTTCCCTATTCTTCGGTGAAAAACAGCGGCCGGGAAGAGCTGCTGCAGGTGATTGGGGACTGTTTAATGGAAACCGGCGAATGAGGTGTGATTGTTGATGGAACTTACCGCATTTGACAAGGAACTGCTGAATGTTTTGCAGGGCGGTATAGAGTTTGTTCATAAGCCTTACGAGACTATGGCGAATAAGCTGGGTGTGTCGGAGGAAAGGGTACTGAACCGGCTGACGGAATTAAAGAAAGCTGGCTATGTCCGGAAGATAGGGGCGTTCTTTAATTCGGATAAACTGGGATATAGTGGTACTTTGATTGCGGTCAAGGTAATGGATGAGTATTTGGATGAGGTGGCCGAACGGATAAATGAATATCCGGAGGTCACCCATAATTATCAACGCCGAGGGGAATATGCGCTGTGGTTTACCTTTATTACTGATAGACCGGAGCGCCAGGCTCAGGTCTTGGCTGAAGTAAAGGCTCTGCCTGGGGTTGTTTCCCTGATGGATCTATATTCACAAAAGAAGTATAAAATAGATGTCCGGTTTAAATTGAAATGAGGCGGGAAATGGTAATTTCCGAAGTAGATAAAAAGATAATCAGAGCTTTACAAAATGATTTTCCTATTGTTTCTGAACCATATAAAGCAATAGCCGGGGAAATTGGTATTTCGGAAGAAAGTCTGATGCAGCGTTTGGCTCTGATGAAGGAGAAGGGAGTTCTCAGAAAAATGGGGGCAGTTCTCCGGCATGTGGATGTAGGGTTCAAGGCCAATGCACTGGTAGTGTGGGTGGTTCCGGAAGAAATAATGGATGAGGTGGCGCAAAAAATGTGTGCCCATCCGGCGGTGACCCACTGCTATGACCGAAATACGGCGCCTAACTGGCCCTACAATTTTTATACAATGATACATGGGGATTCAGAAGAATATTGTGCCAAGCTGGTCAAACAGCTTTCCGATGAGACCGGCATCAAGGAGTATGAGCTGCAGTTCACGGAGAAGGAATGGAAAAAGACCAGTATGAAATATTACATGGAGTAAGGGGTAATAATATGGTTTCAGAGAAGATGTATGAATTGGGGACAAAGAAATCAACTATTCGGACTATTTTTGAGTTTGGCCGTAAGCGGGCTGCGGAAGTAGGTGAGGAAAATGTCTATGATTTTTCCATTGGTAATCCGAATGTACCGGCCCCGGAAAAGGTTAACCAAACCATTATGGATATTCTGAAGGAAATGGATTCCTGTGCTCTCCATGGCTATACTGTAGCTCCTGGTGATCCGGCAGTGAGAGAAACCATTGCCGGCAGCATTAACCGTCGGTTTGGTACCAGTTTTACCGGCAGGAATTTGTTTATGACCTCTGGGGCAGCGGCAGCACTCACTATTTGCTTTAAGGCTTTGACTGAAGATAATGGCAATTGTGAATTTATTGCATTTGCACCATATTTCCCGGAATATAAGTGTTTTGTGGAGGCAATGGGGGCTGAGCTGAAGGTGGTTCCGGCCAATACGGCTGATTTTCAGATACAGTTTGAAAAATTCCAGGAAATGCTTTCACCGAGTACCAAGGCTGTGATTGTTAATTCACCAAACAATCCAAGTGGGGTTGTTTATTCGGAAGAAACCATAATGCGTCTGGCCAAGATTTTGGAAGCTAAGTCAAAGGAATTTGGTCATCCGATTTTTATTATTTCAGATGAGCCATATCGTGAATTGGTTTATGGTGATATAACAGTTCCGTACATTCCTAAGTATTATAAGGACACTTTGGTGTGCTATTCTTGGAGTAAGTCCCTGTCATTACCGGGTGAGCGTATTGGTTATATTGTTGTACCGGATGAGGTTGCTGATTTTGGCAAGGTGTATGGCTCCATTGCCGGGGCAGCACGGGTATTGACTCATGTCAATGCTTCATCCCTGTTTCAGCGGGTGGTGGCCCGGTGCGTGGATGAACCATCCAATATCGCTGCTTACGAACGAAACGGAAATTTACTGTATAATGGTCTGGTTGAGGCAGGCTTTACCTGTCAGAAACCACAGGGGGCGTTTTATCTATTTCCCAAAGCTCTGGAAGAGGATGATTATGCCTTCTGTGAACGGGCCAAAAAATACAATTTGCTTCTTGTACCAGGAGCTGATTTCGGTTGCCCTGGATATTTCCGGGTGGCGTACTGCATAAAGCAGGAAACCATTGAACGCTCCCTACCGGCCTTCAAGAAGCTGGCTGAGGAATATATATAGTAAAGATTAAAGGACAGAGACTGTAACACGGTCTCTGTTTTTAGTTTTATTTAGCAGGAAAAAAAGCAGGTCACAGAGAATAACCGTAAAGTGGGGAACAAATTAAATGCAAGGAGTAACAAGATGATTGAAACTGTACGGTTGGGGGATAAAGAGAAGATTTTTGACTACATGTCGAAATACTATTTGTACATCTATTACTGTGATTTGGAAACGGAGATATACTACGAGGTATATAATGCCAGTGAGCATGTACACACCATATTGGGGGAAACCGGCAATGTAAGTATGGCTGTCAATGATTTGAGCCGGATGTTGCTAAAACCGGAGTATGTGACCGAAATGGCGGAATTTGTTGATTTATCCACATTGGTCCAGCGCCTACAAGGTAAAAAATGCATAACTCAGCAGGTTGAAGGCAACTTTACCGGCTGGCTGGAGGCAGTAATATTTTCCGGGGAGCAGGGGGATGACGGCAGTCTAAAAAGTATTATTTTTGCTGTGCGGGATATCAGCTACGAAAAGGAAAAGGAAAACAAGCTGATTTACAACTCATATGTGGATGATATGACCCAGCTGTATAACCGCAAAATGTACAATGAAAATTTGGCGGAGTATAACGGTGGACCGATGCAAAAAAATCTGGCCCTGCTGTCGGTTGATGTAAATGGGTTAAAGGTGGTAAATGATACCTTGGGGCATTCAGCCGGAGATGAGCTTTTGTCGGGAGTAGCGGACTGTCTCCGCAACTGTTTTAGACAATATGGACGGATTTACCGGTTAGGGGGAGATGAGTATGCGGCTATTATTTATATTTCCCCGGGAAATTTGCCCAAGCTGATAGATCAGTTTTATGAAATGGTAAACAACTGGCATGGTAAACTGGTGGACAAGATGTCCATTTCCTTGGGCTATGTCACTAGAGCTGAGGGGATGGATAGAAGCATTTACGATATGGCCAAGGTTGCTGATGCCAGAATGTACAAGGCAAAGGAAAGCTACTATGCCCAAAAGGGCGTGGATCGTATCGGTCGCCAGGTTGCCCATGCAGCACTGTGTGCCATATACATCAAGGTGCTGAAAATTAACCTTACTGATAATTGCTACCAGATCATTCAAATAGATGAGGCGGAATTCAGCCAAGTTAACAGCCTGCGTTGCACCTTATCTGAGGATGTAGTCAAATATGCTGAAATTGGCAACATAGTTGCTGAAGATAAAGAGAAATATTACAATTTTTTTGATATTGAGCAGCTAAAAGCAGCTTTTGATGCTGGCAGCACCCATCTAAGTATTACCTATAGGCGCAAGATAAGCGGGGAATTTAGAAAGGTGCAGCTGGAGTTGGCCAGGGCGCAGGAATATTCCCCGGACAACCGTATTGTTTTTCTGTTTGTCAGATGCATCGATTGATAGCTGGCAGATATATGAAACAATCAATTAGTATATCAATTCTTAACTAATTTAATGGTTTTTTAAAATATTATTAAAAAAATTACATAAAAACACAAATATACTGTTCAAAATTATGCAGTTTATTTGAGAGCCTTGTAAATAAATGCGGTCAAACTTACTATTATCGCAGTTGTTTTTGTCGCTTTTGTGTTTGATGTTATAACTGGATTATGGCAGATTTTGTTATATATAGAAAAGTTTTATATACTAAGAAAGAATTACCAAAAAGAAGCTCTCAGGCATTTGAATGCTCTGGGAGTTTTTTATGTGCATTATAATGTACATTGATTTTGATATATTATGACTAAAGATAGATAATTTTGTTAGAAATGCATTACGGAGGTGCAATAAAATGACAGATCAGAAGGATATAAGGACAGCAGAGCTGATGAAACGCCTTAAAGTTTTGAAAGATAAGGTGGTAGAACGCCGGGAGCAGTTTGATGAATTGATGGAATTTGTAGAAAAAGAGACTGTATATCTTACCACTCCTGCGTCTACCAAATATCATCTTAACTGTGAACAGGGTTTATTGGAGCATAGCATCAATGTGGCGGAAACCATGCTTAAAATAAAGGCAGCCATTGCACCAAAAATTTCCGATGAAAGCTGCGTGATAGTGGCACTTATGCATGATTTAGGTAAAGCCGGAATGCCAGGAAATCCTCTCTATATCAAAAATCCACCAGACAGTCAATTTAGGTACCCGTATTACTGGAACGGTAACCTTACTTATTTGAGTGTTCCTGTGCGTAGTCTGTATCTGGTAGCCCAAAGATTTCCACTGACCGAGGAAGAGGTACAGGCCATTGTCTACCATGATGGGCAGTATGTGGAGGATAATCGAAGTGTAGCTACCAATGAAACACCACTTACCTTACTGTTGCAGTATGCAGATACATGGAGTGGTTTTGTACTGGAGGAAAAATTTTGAATACTCTTATGCTCCCAACTGAAGCAAATAGAAGCAGAATATCAGTTTATGAATTTATCTCATAATATGGATAAATATAAAAGCGTGTGAAAAGCAAAGGAGACAAAAGATGGATATTTTATCTTTCGTCAATTCCAAAGACATAAGAGATTATTTGCACGAAATCGATTATAAATGTGATACCATGCAAGCAGCATGGCTGGTGTACCAAAGTGCAAATAAGACAATGGAAGAAAAGCACACGGCTTATCGCTGGATTATTGATAATATGCCTGATTGTCCTATGCCAGAAAGACAATTTTCAATTAACAGGGATAGTCTTCATGATTTTTTGAGGGAACATATGGATTTTTGTGAGAAGCATGAGCTTCAACTGTCTCAACTTGCTCAGGATCCGTGTCTGGAACAATTAAGTGCTGTTGAGAGGGATGTGTACAGATATGCTTTTGAAAGCCGTTGGTATTGCTTTCCAACCCCATTCAAGAAAGGGGACTTGGTATATCGATTTTGTGAAAAACCCCACAAACACGACCTTTGTGCTGGCGTTTTTGTACTTGATGGCATTACAAATGGTGAGGAGGATATTAAGAGATGTGTTCATGGTGATGCATCAGATATGAATGCCTATGGATGGTTTCAGGATGAAGATGGAACTGTATATCAAGAAGTAATGTTTAATTACATGGATTTGGTGAAATATAAGGGGGAGTTATACGGACAAGAAAGGATACTGATTGCCATAAGCAACTTTGTACAGGGAAAACTTGAATTTGAACTGTTGTTACAGTCACAAAGAACTTTGATGATGCGTGACTACGGAGAGTACTGGATACCTAAATGGTATACGGATGAAGGCTTGGAACTTGCCGGGCTCAATAATTTACCTAAAATGACTTGGAAGCAAAAAAGGGCAAATAAAATCCGTAGACGTGAATTTCGAAAATATTATAACAATCTGAGGAATATCTAATAGAATTAAATACATAGATAAAAGATTAAAAAATATTGCAGGATAATATTATGTGGCAAAGAATTAGACTCCTAAATAATAAAATATTGTTTAGGAGTTTTTATGTACAATGAAATGTACATCGTCTTTGATATAGTATAACTAAATAAACTATACTGCGAAGGAGGCCATATATTATGTGGAAGAATTATCGCGAAGTACTGGAAAAAGAATGTTTAGAACGGGCTCATGAATTGTATGGAATTGAATTGCCAGAAATAGTGCACAAAAGAATCGAGGAAGAATTATCCTTGATTGATTACAGATTTAAGAAGAAGGATTTTATATTGGAGGCATGACGACAATGGTTTCAAAGGTATCAGTGATAGGTATAGGTGAATTTGGCAACAGTGTAGTAAATAGACTGAAGAAAATTGGAGATTCACATTTTGCTTTGTGTTCCATTGTTTTTCAGAAAGAGCTAAGCTCCACAGCCATAGCTGAGCAGCAGTCGAGCATTTATTCAGTGGCCGAAGATAGCGACATGGTCTTTGTTGTGGCTGACATGAGGGAAAATTTCCCTAGTAAAGTTGTTTATGACATTGCTGAATATGTGTGGGAGAGAAAAATCTTATCGGTTTCCGTACTGGTGATAGAAAAAAATGGAATCTTTATAAAAGATTTTACACCACCAGGCAGATTAATGTGCATGACACAGGATGATCTAGATTTTCAGTACAAATTTCAGCCAGATTTGTTTAGGGACGGAGTAGATGTAGTTAAGGAAACAATTTTAGGAATAACAGATCCTGTATGTAGAGTCGGTTTAACAGCTGTTGATTTGCGAGACATTGAAGATGTGCTATGCGCGCCTCGTAAGATAAGACCAGCCTTTGCTATAGGTACAGAATTGGAATCTGTAGTTGATAAATTCCTTCATTCCGCAGGCTTGAACCGTAGTAATACAGGATATCCGGCAATGATAAATTTGGTGGCCAATAATCAGAGAAAATCGTTTCTGCAGGATATCCATGCAGTAGTATCATTTTTTTATGGCGATAATAATTTTGATAAGCCAGTACCGGATTTGGAATACGATCTGGGCGGGAAAAATGATATTCCAGGTTGTGAGCTCGGTGTAGACTATTACATAGTTGCTGTTTTACACATGGATGAACCATTTGAGGGCAAGATAAAAATGTTTGGCCTTTTTTTGGATGATAGCTATTTTTTAGAATAAATCCATATCCTTGTTAAAAGGGATTTGCCATTTATCATGGAATAATATAAACATATAGTAAAAATCGGAGGTGCTTAAAATGAGTGACATTAAGAATGTAATTGGTAGAGAGAAAATCAAGATTGATTTAAGGAAATATGTGGATGTTTTGAAAAATGCCAGTGAAGATGCACAATTGGAAATAGAGATCACCATTGGCATTAACGATGCAGGTAAAATCGATTTGATCAATCATAAAACTGGTAATTGTGGCTTGCCTCTTAATTCAAAATATACCTTTGAATCGATGGTGGACAGAGGCTTTAATCATGTGGCTTATGGTGCAGCATTAAAGGTGGCTAAAAAACCTGGTGATAAACTTAATCCTCTGTTTATATATGGCAATTTTGGAATGGGTAAAACTCATTTATTACAGGCAATAGGTAATGAGGTACTGAAAGGCCATCCTGAAAAGAAAGTACTGTATACCACAGCTGAAAATTTCTCCAGAGAGCTTATTAATTCCATTCGTGACAATGCTACTGAGGCTTTTGAAAAGAAATACAGAACTGTTGACCTTCTGCTAATGGATGATATTCAGACTTTGAGAAGAAGAGTAGGCTCCCTGGAAGAATTTTTTAATACTTTAGATGAACTTCAAAGATTAAATAAGCAAATAGTTGTGTCTTGTGATTGTCCTCCAAGGGCGATAGAGGGCTTTGATGAAAAAATCATTTCAAGGATGGCGGCTGGTATGGTTGTCGATATAAAAGCCCCAGCATTGGAAGATCGAATTGCCTTGTTGCAGAAGGTATGTGATGCGGAGCACACCGAGATAGCGGCAGAGGTGTTGGATTATATTGCTCAGAATATCACCAGCAACATTGGGGAACTGGAAGGCGGTTTGGCAAAAGTGGTAGCATACGCTGAACTGACGGGAAATAAGATTACCGTTGATTTAGCCACTGAGGCTTTAAAAGGTACAGTAAAAAATGAATAACAGAATAAGACAAAAATTAATTTGGAAGAAGTATATTAAACGGCATTACTTTCCTATTCATGAATTGACTGATGAGGTTATGTCTAAACTTATTGACAGCGAAGAAGGAGTAATTATGGAAGAAGTTCTTTATCAGTTAGATGCTGATACCTTAGAGGAGTTTTTGGAATTAAGTAATGAAGAGTTAATGAAATGGGGTTATCAGCCGTGAATGTAAGAGCTAGGCAGATAGCAATTTGGAAGAAGTATATTAAACACCATTATTTCCCTATTCACGAGTTGACTGACGAAGTTATGTCTAAGGTGATTTGTAAGGAGAATGGGTTAATCTATACTGATATAGTAGAGATGATGGATGCAGATACCTTAGAGGAGTTTTTGGAATTAAGTGATGAAGAATTAAAGAAGTGGGGTTATCGTCCATGGGACTGAGAGCTAGACAAATAGCATTATGGAAGAAGTTCTTTATCAGTTAGATGCAGATACCTTAGAGGAGTTTTGGGAATTAAGTGATGAGGAATTGATGAAGTGGGGCTATGAACCATGAATGCTTATGAGGGGCAGTGTGGAAACTATGAATAATAGAAGTCGGCAAATAGCAATTTGGAAGAAATACATTAAGCATCATTACTTTCCTATTCATGAGTTAACTGATGAGGTCATGGCTAAGTTAGTTTGTAGAGAGAGTGGGTTGTTGTCAGATGAGATTATAGATCTACTTGATGCTGACACTTTAGAGGAGTTTTTAGCATTAGATATTGAAGAATTAAAGAAGTGGGGCTATGATCCATGAAAGTTATAATTTTCTTCTTGATGATTTATGTAATCTTCTTCTATAAGAGATGAAGAATTTATGAAATGGAGGGATTAACTGTGAAAGATTATGAGGGGAGAAAAGTTGACTTTGACAAAATGAATAATGCACGGAAAAGAAAACTTTATAAATCAATGTGGGGGGAAGTAGACGGATTTAGTATTGAAAAAACGGGTGATTCTGCCTCACAGGACAATACAGATGAAAAGTATAAACCTGCAAGTTCATATAGATTAAGAGGAATTGGGGAACCTGATAAGATTCTTATTAACCAGTTCCAAATCGGAGATGAGAATCAATTTTTAAAAAAATATAAGATGGCGATTGCAGGTGATGGTCAGGAAGAAAGTAGAATCACCACATTGCACTCATCCTCTTTATGTGCGCTCCTTCATTTTTATAATGTTACCGAGGATAATCCACTTACAATGGCAATAAATGGTAGGGAAATCAAGTTTACTGATTCAATATTTGAATTTAAAAGCCCCGTTATAGATCCAAGATATCCATCTAATATGGATGTGGTGCTTATTGGTAAAAATGAGAAAAGCTATGAAAATGTGGTACTATTTTTGGAAAGTAAATTTGCTGAATATTATCTGAGTGCAGGAACAACTTGTAGGGGGATATCGAAAAATTATTTGGATAATGAATATACGCAAGCGCTGTATAAAAATAATATAGATGCTTTAGAATTAAAAATAGAAGATTCTAAAAAGGATCCTGCTAAGTTTGATTTGGTGACAAAAGACCCTAATGAACCTTTCTATATTGCTGGAATAAAGCAGATGATTTCACACTATTGTGGAATAAGGAATTTGCTTGCATCAGAAAAGTATACCGAAAAAGATGCGTACAGGAACGAAAAGGTTCAAGAAAAAGTAGAATCTGAGATTGAAAAGGAAAAATCTGTGGTTATGCTTGGAGAAATTGTATTTGATAGTAAGATTGGCGAGTTGAAATTGAGCTCTGGTAAGACATGTCTTGAAATATATAGAGAAAAATATCAAGAACTTGCCAAGATCATTGCTGCGATAGAAAATTTACCGAAGAACTTTGAAATAGTAAAGGATTTACTTTGTTATTCTACAATCAGGGACAAAATAGAGGATAAGGTTAAAGCATTTTATTACGGCAAGTAAGAGGATTAAGTAGTCAACATATAGCTCCCAGATGATTAGAGATAATCATCTGGGAGTATTTTTATGTACAACAGGGTGTACATTGACCTTGATATAGTATATTCAAACAAAGTAAAAAAATGATTCTGGAGGCGAATAATATGGATGATTTTATGGAATTAACTTCGACCAAGAGAGAGGCAATACTGCCCTATGAAGATTCACTTCTGATAATGGCAGATGATGATTATGGCAATAACAAAGTGCTTACTAATCAGGTGACTAAACTGTTAGCTAATGGTGTAGCTCCAGAAAATATTTTGTTTATACCATCTGTCAACAGAGCAATTGTGGAAGTGCGAGATTCAATCGCCAAAATGTTTGGCATCAACTCAAAGGATTTGTGGGCATGTACTTTTCATAGCCTTTGTGCCCGTATTTTGCGTCGGGAGATTGAAGCGACCGGAATATATCGCAAAAATTTTGTTATATATGATGACAACGATATAAATTCATTGGTAAAGAAATGCATTAAACAAATGAAGTTAAACGATGAATGCAATACTCCTATTGGTGTTTGGAGGGCCATTTCCAATATCAAAATGAAGATGATGGGGCCTATGGAATTTTCACAGTATGCCAATAATAACGGTAATTTTCACCACAAAAAGATTTCTGAGATTTATTCGCTATATCAAAGCAAACTACAAGAAAGCAATGCCTTGGATTTTGATGATTTGCTGCTGATAACAATATCACTAATAAGAGATCATGAAGAAATCAGAACACGTTATCAGCAACTGTTTCGTTATATCTTGGTGGATGAGCATGAGATTATCAACAAGCTCCAGTATCAGTTAATCAAACTGCTGGCAGGTGAAAAAAGATGTTTTACTGTAAGAAATGTAGATCAGGTTATCTAGTATTCAAAATTGCCTGTACTAAGTCTGACTTTGGCAATGGCCGCTTTGCTAGAAACCTTTTGGAGCAGGCCATGATGAAGCAGTCAGATAGACTTATAAAAGAATCCAATGGCAAAAAGTTAAGTCGCAAGGATTTAACTTCTCTTACGGCAGATGATTTTTCGGTAAATGCCGAGAAGATATATAAAAAGTCTAAAACAGCCATTGGGTTTGTGTGATAGTACGATTAAAAGGGCGCTGCTTTCATTCTGCTTATTATGTATGTGGCAGGAATTATGAGGTATTAAATCGAAGTAATCATCGTACTTATGAGATAATCATTGGTTGTGTGTTTGTTTTATTTAGACTTAGAGGTAAACAATTTTTTATGTTTATTCTTATCTATTTTTAATATTGGGGGAATTTTAAATGGCTAGATTTAAAGTGGTCGGTGTAGGTGGCGGCGGGATAAATGCTGTAAATTCTATGATTAATGCAGGAATAAAAGATGTTGAATTTATTTCGATAGATTTTGCCCCATCAACATCTTTGGCTTCAAAACACATAACACTTGGCAGTAATACTGAGGAATGTGCCAAAGCAGCAGATGAGCACGGTGAAGAAATCTTATGCGCACTTAAGGACGCCGATATGGTAATTATAGTTGCTGGTATAGGCGGAACTACTGGTACCAGTGCGGCACAAGTAGTTGCAAAGTGTTCCAAAAAGATTGGTGCTTTTACTTTTGGGGTAGTAATATATCCTTTTTTGTGTGAAGGAGATGAACGAGCTGAACGAGCCAAAAATGGCATTAATGATTTGCGTAACGTTGTAGATTCAATTCTTGTCATCCCAAGTGAAAAATTATTTAACAATCTTGATAAATCGACTTCCCTTATAGACAAATTTAAGGAGATAGATGATATTATTCGTCATGGTGTCCAAAGTATTTGTGATATTGGCAATGGTTATAGTTTTGTAGGAGCGGACTTAGATATGATTAAGGCGGTAATAGGCAATAATAAATTTGCATATGTGGGTATTGGTGAAGCTGCTGGGAATAATGCTCCCCTGACGGCGTTCGGTGAGGCTATAAATTCGCCGTTTATAGAAGAACAATTATGCGAAGCCAAGGGAATTATTGTCCATTTTATTGGTGATGCATCACAATTTAATTTACTTGAACTTAACGAGACTGTTATGAATATTGGAAACTATGTTCATCCTGAAGCAAATATTATGTGGACTGGTGTTTTGGATGATGCCATGGGTGACAAAGTACGAGCAATAGTAGTGGCAACTAGCCAGTGTAGAGATTACGAATAATGAAGTATATTAAGAAGTTAATATAAGGTTATTGATTCTGGAATATGAATGTAAAATATTTGAGGGGAGTACTAATTATGAATAAGAGAGCACTAGGGGAAAAAATGTTTAAATCATTTTTGGACGGCGATTTAAAGCCTTTGCTGGAAGAAGTAAAAAAAGATGACACTTTAGATTTAGAATTTCGTGGTGAAAGTCATGCAATTATTTATTATCGTGGTGGTAAAATATGCGATATTTACGAAGATAAAGTGGTTTTTGATACAGCTTATATGCCAGAAGCGTTAAAAGCTGAAACTTTTAATGAATTACAAGTAGGTAATTATGTTAATATAATAAATGAAATTCCGACTTATAAGCGGTATATTGATTATAAAATGAGTGAAAAACATGCTTATGAGCGTGAATTCCAGCAGGTTGTGGTTCGTGAAAATAATCGTCATCACGACATTTCACATGATAGTGACTATTATATAACCGATATAGAGTATATGGATGACGATGGTACCAAAACATCTAGATTTGATATGATTTCTATAAAGTGGCGTTCAACTGGAATCGATAGAAGAGAGCATAATGCATCTAAAGTTCCTGTTCTGTCAATTATTGAAATGAAATATGGTGATAATGCTTTAACTGGAAATTCAGGTATCGGAGATCATCTGAGGGATATGAGAGATTTTATTAAAAGTAATGAGATGTCATTTTTTTGCGATGATGTTGCGGAGATTTTTAAGCAAAAATGTAAATTGGGTTTGATACCAGATATGAAAGACAAACCTCATGAGGTTAGTAATTTAAGTGATAGGCGAATAGAAGTCGTATTTTTGATTGGTAATCATAAGCCAGCAAAGAGCAAATTATGTGAGGAAATTGCGAAAATTAAATCATCAGAGTATGATTTTGATATAAAATTTGCAAGGGCTTCTCTTATGGGATATTGTCTATATGACAGTCTGATGCTTACACCAGAAGAGTGTGTTGAATTTTTACAAAAAAATAAATAGGATAAGGCTACGGCTTTAGTTGTTATCTTTTAACAAGATTAGAACTCCCAGTTGGTTTGGTATCATTAAATGAGATGCTTGATTTATAGAGGTGGTCACTCATGGTAGAAGAATTTTATGGGAAAATCAGCAGGTCAGGTTCTAATTTATCAGGGACAAAATAGAGGATAAGGTTAAAGCATTTTATTACGGCAAGTAAGAGGATTAAGTAGTCAACATATAGCTCCCAGGTGATTAGAGATAATCATCTGGGAGTATTTTTATGTACAATTGAATGTACATTGACTTTGATATGGTATATTCAAACGAAATAAAAAATTGGAGGCGGGTAATATGGATATGTGATGTTAATCAAGTTATTTAATGTACAAATAATTGAACATTGCATATTGTAGAATACATATAAAAGAAACAGATGATATTTTAAAAATATGGCTACTAAAAATGGAGGCGGGCAACATGATTATTTACAGAGCTGAATTGACATATGAGTCCCTACAGTGTGGAAGGAATGATAAGGAAACCTTGAATCCGGAAATTGATGATAAAAAAATTGTCCGCATTATTAATGATGTTAACGATGATCTTGGGTTTTGCTGCGGCCTGGATGACAACCTGAGTGTTGCCGTTGTTAGTGGTGAATACGGACGCTGGGATATAGTTTGGGCCTGCAATTTGGAAAAAATTACTTTAAAGGACTGTGAAAAGTGGCTTAAGAATCACTTTTTGGATAACTATGCCGTTAAAAAGGTGGTAGTGGATAATATTCACGAGATTTCAGTAAAAGAATTTAATAAACTTCTTGATAAGGCAAATGACAAGAACTTTTATAGTGGCTGGAATATAGTAAATAAGCTGGGGCTTGATTACTTTGAGAACAGACGGTTTCATGTTCAGGAGCATGTATATCGGCAGGAGAACATCACAAAAAGAAAAATTAAAAGCCTTGCTTATGAAATTATGGCTGATCAAAGTCTGTTGGAGGAGATTGACAGAATTTATTCCCGCCAGAATGAAAAGAAATATTATGGTAATCCCGTGCATTATGTTATTAAAGCTGGTACAGTACAGGCTGCCAATGATATTATTAGCCTTCTTGTTTTTGCATTGAAGGCAAATAAGCGGCTTCTGGGCGGACGGGTGAGCTATGTTAATAACATTAGTGAGCACTGCTATGATGATGAAGAATTTCAGCAAATGTTTAAAACGGGCAGAGGCTCGGCTTTGGCTATTGATATGAGTGGTACTGATGAAGATCATGGAGTGTATGCTTCGGCTTATCGGGAGGTAGTGGATTTTATTGCAAAGTCAGTGATGGATAACCAGCTTTATACACTTTGCTTTTTGGTGCAGATTTCTGAAAATCTTGGGTTTAGCAAAGGTCTTATTGCGTCTGTCCAGGAAGACATACACTTGATAGAAATCTGCGAAGGACGGGGAGATAAGGAACAGGCGGTCAATTACTTGGAAAAGCTTACAACAAAATCACAATTCAAGGCATCTCGGGAAGAATTGGAAAGGGCATTGCCATCCCAAACTAAGACCTTTACGGCAACTGAAGTATATAAAACCTATAATAAATGGTTTAGTAATGGGCTGAAAAGCAAGGCTTACAAAGCATATAAGGCAGTTGAAAAGGTTGCTATCAAAGAAAAGAAGAAAGGCAACAAGCCTTATGAAGAACTTAAGAATATGGTGGGGCTTGTGAATATAAAGGCGTTGGTGGACCAAATTATTAATACTGCCAAAATTAGACAGACCAGAAGCAAACTGGGGCTGGATAACTACAATGTATCCCAGCACATGCTTTTTACCGGTAATCCGGGTAGTGCCAAAACCACAGTTGCCCGCCTTATGGCGGAAATATTAAAACAGGAAGGAGTGCTGGAAACTGGACATTTTGTGGAATGTGGCCGGGCTGATCTGGTAGGCAAATATGTGGGCTGGACAGCTCAAATCGTACAGGAAAAATTCCGTGAAGCCGTGGGAGGCATATTATTCATTGATGAAGCCTATGCTTTGGTGGATGATACAAATTCCTTTGGGGCGGAGGCGATCAATACTATTGTGCAGGAGATGGAGAACAGACGGGATAGTGTTATTGTGATTTTTGCCGGTTATCCGGAAAAGATGGAGGAATTTTTGGCAGGAAATGAGGGCTTGCGGAGCCGTATTGCCTTTCATCTTGATTTTCCTGACTATAATGCTGAGGAGATGCTTCAAATTCTTGAGCTTATGGTAAAAAATAAGGGGTATGTAATTGACGATGAGGTGCGTGAAAAGTGTCTGGATATCTTCAAATGTGCCTGCGGACAATCGGAATTTGGCAATGGGCGTTTTGCCAGAAATCTTTTGGAACAGGCAATGATGAAGCAGTCAGATAGACTTATAAAAGAATCCAATGGCAAAAGGTTAAGCCGCAAGGATTTAACTTCTCTTACGGCAGATGATTTTTCTGTAAATGTCGAGAAGATATATAAAAAGCCTAAAACAGCCATTGGGTTTGTGTGATAGTACAATTGAAATGGCACCTGCTTTCTTTCTACTTATTTTGTATGTGGCAGGAATTATGAGGTATTAAATCGAAGTAATAATCGTAGTTATATGATAATTATTGGCTGTGTGTTTTTTTATTTTAGATGTATATGTAAACCATTTTTTATGTTTATTATTATCTATTTTTAATGTGTGTGGTGATTAAAGTTGTCTAAAAAGTGGAATATTTGTGATTTTTCTATAATGCCTAGATTTAAAGTGGTCGGTGTAGGTGGCGGTGGAATAAATGCTGTAAATTATATGATTAATGCAGGCATAAAAGATGTTGAATTTATTTCGGTAGATTTTGCCCCATCAATGTCATTGGTCTCAAGACACATAACACTTGGCAGTAATACTGAGGAATGTGCTACAGCTGATGAGCACTGTGAAGAAATCTTATGCGCACTTAAGGAAGCCAATATGGTAATTGTAGTTGCTGGTATGGGAGGAGCTACTGGTGCCGGTGCGGCACCAGTAGTTGCAAAGTGTTCTAAGAAGATTGGTGCTTTTACTGTTGGGGTAGTAATATGTCCTTTTTCTTGTGAAGGAGCTGAACGAGTTGAACGAGCCAGAAATGGCATTAATGATTTACGTAACAGTGTAGATTCAATTCTTGTCATCCCAAGTGAAAAAATAATTGACAATCTTGATAAGTCAACTTCCCTTACTGACAAATTTAAGGAGATAGATAATATTATTCGTCATGGTGTCCAAAGTATTTGTGATATTGGCCATGGTCATAGTTTTGTAGGAGCGGACTTCGAGGATATTACGATGGTAATCGGCGATAATAAATTTGCATATGTGGGTATTGGTGAAGCTACTGGGAGCAATGCACCATTGAAGGCTTTCCGTGAGGCTATAAATTCACCGCTTATAGAAGTACCATTAAGCGAAGCCAAGGGAATTATTGTTCATTTTATCGGTGATGCACCACAATTAAATTTACTTGAACTTAACGAGACTGTTATGAATATTGAAAGCTATGTTCATCCTGAGGCAAATATTATGTGGACTGGTGTTTTGGATGATGCCATGGGTGACAAATTACGAGCAATAGTAGTGGTGGCCAGCCAATGTAGAGATTACTTATAATGCAGTATATTAAGAAGTTGACATAAGACCAAGGTGAGTTTCGGGAGGTAAAGCTGGAGTTGGCGAAGGCGGAGGCGGAGGACTATTCCCTGGATAATCGAAGTGTTTTCCTGTTTGTCAGAAGTATGGAGTAATATATTGTTGCTATATGAAACAATTGTTAAGTGCATAAATTCCTAAGTATTTTAATTGTTTTGAAAAATATTATTAAAATAATTACATAAAAACACAAATATACTGTTGACACGAACAAAAAAGTATAGTATAGTTACCATTGTTTACATTATTCCGAAGAAGTCATCAGAATGTTTAACAGACTGGTGATGGAGGATACTCTGGAGAATCCCATTAAATTGGGTGCCGAAGGTGCAAGGCGAAGCGTTCGCTGAATCTCTCAGGCAAAAAGACAGTGATGATGTGAAATTAGGTTAATTTATGTGTTTGTTTGCATATCCTTGTTTCATTTTACAGTGTTTTTTAGAGTATCGTCTTCGGATGATACTCTTTTTATTTCGGAGGTTATACCTATGGACTTATTACCACTTGTACAAATGATTAACACCTACTTATCAGATTACATTCTGTGTTTTCTGCTGATTGGTCTGGGACTGTTCTATACAATTAGAACCCGCTTTGTGCAAATCCGTTGTTTAGGTGAGGGCTTTAGGCGGTTCTTTGGCAATTTCTCACTGAACGGTGAGGCCGGTGAAGGCGGCATGAGCTCCTTTCAGGCTTTAGCCACGGCGGTAGCAGCCCAGGTGGGTACCGGTAATGTAGTTGGTGCATCAGGAGCGATTCTTACCGGTGGTCCGGGCGCCATTTTCTGGATGTGGATTATTGCTTTTTTCGGTATGGCTACTAACTATGCCGAGGCAGTATTAGCCCAGGAGACCAGGGTAGTGAAGGAGGACGGTTCTATTCTGGGTGGACCGGTCTACTATATTCATAAGGCGTTTCCAGGCGGATTTGGCAAGTTTTTAGCTGTGTTCTTTGCGGTGGCCATTACACTGGCCTTGGGCTTTATGGGCTGTATGGTTCAGTCCAATTCCATCGGTGAAACCAGTGCGGCGGCCTTTGGCATTCCAACCTGGGGTGTAGGTTTTATAATTGCTTTGTTGGCCGGTTTTGTATTTATTGGCGGCACCACTCGTATTGCCAAGATTACTGAAAAGCTGGTGCCAGTTATGGCCATTTTTTATCTTATCGGTGGTGCGATTATTCTTCTGGCTAATGCCAGCCGTGTACCTGAGGCGGTTTCCTTGATTTTCTTCTATGCCTTTAATCCTGAGGCAATTATAGGCGGCAGCTGGGGTATTGCTATTAAAACTGCTATCAGTCAGGGTGTAAAGCGGGGCTTGTTCTCCAATGAGGCTGGTATGGGTTCCACTCCACACGCCCACGCATTGGCCAATGTAGAAAAGCCACATGATCAGGGTGTAGTTGCAATGGTTGGCGTATTTATTGATACTTTCGTGGTTCTTACCATGACAGCATTGGTGGTTATTACGACTCTTTATACCGGGGATGGTGTACTGGCGCACGGTGCAGTAGATGGGGTATCAAAAACCAATATGGCTCAGCTGGCCTTTGGCAGTCTGTTTGGCAGCAGCATCGGCAGCGCATTTATCGCGATAAGTTTGCTGTTTTTCGCCTTCTCCACAATTCTTAGCTGGAATCTCTTTGCCAAGATAAATGTGGAATACCTTTTTGGCAAGTCGGCAGTAAAGGTTTTCTCCTTGATTGCTATTGTGTTTGTGTTTATGGGGTCCTGCCTGTCCAATGATTTGGTTTGGGAGCTTACGGATATGTTCAACAATCTGATGGTTATTCCAAACGCCATGGCTCTCTTCGCTTTGAGTAGCATTGTGGTAAATAATGTAAATAACCGTTGATGAAAAACAGGTGCAAATCTAAAATTTGCACCTATTTTTTATCGCTGTATATATATTGGTGAAGCAAGAAAATCATGGTTTGGAACCGGTGATTTTTGACATAGCTCATAAATATTTTGAGCAATAATATCATAATACAGTATATGTTCTAAGGGACCGGCGAGGTGTTTGTTTATCAAATCCCGCCGGTTTATGTGTTCGGATACCTTGGTAATGAGTGGGATGGTGGAAACTTTCTTTAGTTTTTTTATCAGCTCACGCCCTTTATTATCAAAGGCCAATACCCGGGCATAAGGCGAGCCGATTTGGTCGGCTTCGGTGGTTATATCATTAGTTAGGTTTAACAGCAGATGAAGAATCAGCCGGCTTATTCTGGTTCGCTGGTAACGCTTGCTGACCAGTGTATTGATAAATTCCGTCATCGAGGAAGCATTGGCAGCCTCGATTAGCTTATATTCCAAGCCTTCGCTCATGGAATCAATTTTTCGCAGCTGTTCAGGTGAGCTGGTCATCAGCATAAGCTGCAAAGCCGGATATAACTGGTGCATATCAAATGTTATGGAAGGCTCTTTAGTGAGCATGGCACAGGTCGTGCTGGGGAGCACCAGCTTTAATTCATCCAAACAATTTTTTTGCAGCATATTTCTTATGGCACGGCCGCTGGCAAATTGCCCGTTTGCTTTGTGGTCGTTGTGATGGCTGCCGGTCCGTTGCATGGCCAAAGGCTGGATGGTTGAGTTTAATTGTTTTATAGCCTTAAGATATTCTATGGCCAGGATAGTATTGGGATCATGTAGTATAGCCGCCTCAGTGCCGATATTTTGTGCCATGAGTTCAGCAGCGGCACTGGCATAAGAAAAACCTTCCTTTAATTTAGTTTGAAGTTCATTTTTATAATTAGCCAAATCAAAACCGGCTATTTTATTCAGTAGCGGCAAATCCGGATGGGCACAGCTAAAGATCAGATGATTTACCACACCGAGCTTGTGGAAAAGCGAAACACCGCCAAAGGCAAAATGCTGGGCACTGCGACTGGTAAAAACAGCCGGCAGCTCCAATACCAGATTGACGCCATTTTCTACGGCCAAAGCTCCCCGTTGCCATTTGCTGAGAACAGGTAATTCACCCCGTTGGGTCAATCCGCCGCTGATGCAGGCAATGATAGTACAGCTTTCGCCTAATTTCTCGCGTAGTTTATTTATCTGATGTAAATGTCCGTTATGAAAAGGATTATACTCGGCGATTATTCCGGCAACCATATTCTTCGCTCCCATCAAGGTACTTCTCTAGAAATTTTAACAGAAAAACAGGAGTAATGAAACGCTAATAGAAAAAATTCCATTACAGTTGCCTTTATTCCATCATTCAGTCAGGCCCGGAGGAAAATATTTTCGGCTTCATAGCGCGGGTCCTGCCATGGGATGTTCCTCATCCGTAAATCTAATTAGGAATGAGGAAAGCCCCCTTGGCTCCCTTGGGGGAGCTGGCAACTTTAGATGCCTGAGGGGGTAGCGGCTAAATCGTTCGAAGGCGGTTGACCGATACTCAATAGGGCAATATGGCAGCTGCAGGTCTGCTAAGATGTATATTTTCCTATATATAATATAGGAAAATCTGAACAACTGCGTTATACCGAGATATATTTTAAGCCATCGGTGAAACGCTGAGCAGAGTATTTTGCCGGTGGCAAAATTTGAACAATGGCGTTATACCGAGATGTACTTTAAACCATCGGTGAAACGCTAAGATGTATATTTTCCTATATATCATATAGGAAAATCTGAACAACTGCGTTATACCGAGATATATTTTAAACCATCGGTGAAACGCTAGGAGGAGTATTTTGCCGGTGGCAAAATTTGAACAATGGCGTTATACCGAGATATACTTTAAGCCATCGGTGAAACGCTAAGATGTATATTTTCCTATATATAATATAGGAAAATCTGAACAACTGCGTTATAATATCATAGGGATTGATTTGACAAATTTGGAGGTTTTGAATGAAAGAAAAAGTTGCAGTGGCCATGAGCGGTGGTGTGGATAGCTCTCTGGTGGCTACTTTGTTAAAAGAAGAGGGTTATGAGGTCATTGGTATCACTATGCGTCTCAGTGATGAAGGTCGTGGCTTTTGTCTTTCACCAGAATCCGATGCGTCAATGCTTAGCTCAGTTAAGGATGCCAAAAAGGTGGCTGAACAGATAGGTATTGCCCACTATGTTGCAGATTTTCGGGATATGTTCAAGACCAAGGTTATAGATTATTTCCTCGATGAATATGCTGCCGGGCGGACACCAAATCCGTGTGTGGCCTGTAATCCTCAGATTAAATTTGGTGCGCTTTTTAATAAAGCCCGGGAACTGGGGGCGGATTATTTTGCCACTGGTCACTATGCCCGTGTAAAGAAAAATGAACAGGGTGACTATGGTTTGTATATGGGCAAGGATAACCATAAGGATCAGTCCTATGCCCTTTATCGCATACGGCGGGATATGTTGCCATACATTAAATTTCCACTTGGTGAACGGACCAAGGCTGAGACCAGACAATTAGCGGCAAAATATGGCTTGGTGGTTGCTGATAAAGAAGAGAGTCAGGAAGTATGTTTTGTACCGGATGATGATTACAAGACTATGCTAAAGCGGTTTAGACCCCAGTGTTTAAAGCCAGGTGATATTGTGGATTTATCCGGCAAAGTGTTGGGGCGGCATAACGGTGTGCCGCTTTATACCGTTGGTCAGCGAAAGGGCCTAGGCATTGCCTATCCGGAACCGCTATATGTTGTAAAGCTGGATATGGCCAAAAATCAGGTGGTAGTAGGCAGCAATAAGGATGTCATGGCGGATAGTCTGATTGCCGAACGGACTAACTGGCTGGCTTTTGACGAATTGAAGGAACCAATCCGAGTCAATGCCCGTATCCGGTATGGTGCCCGGGAAGGGCAGGGTACGGTGACTCCGTTGGATGATGGAAGAATTAAAGTTGCTTTTGATAACCCACAGCGGGCTGTTACACCAGGACAATCGGTTGTATTGTATTCCGGTGAACAAGTCGTAGGTGGCGGCATTATTGTTGAATAGATTTAGATAAATGGGGGAAGGTATATTATGGGCAGTTTTGTACGATCGGTTAAGTACAGGCTGATTGCAGTCATTGCCGTGGCAGTGGTGGCAGCTATTGGTGGAATATGGTGGTACGCTGCTTATTACACCAATACACCGGAATACGCCTTGAAAATGGTTGGAGAGGCCATAGAAAATCACGACAAAAGCAAATTGGAAAAATATGTAGACTTTGAGCATCTCTTGGATGTGAGCAGTGATGCTTTGCTGGATGGCCTTGTCGAGGCCAATATTCCGGCAGTGGGCGATACCAAGGAAGCAGTCAGCAGCTTTTCACGGATGTTTAAGATGCCGGTGGTTATGAGCCTGAGGATGGCCATAGATAATTATGTGGAATATGGTCAATGGAGTAAAACAGGACAAAATGAGCGAATGTCAGCAGTTGATGCTGATATGATTGTGGAAAAATCCGGTATTGGGGCTACTGCATTCCGTCGGTTGGATAGTGTGGCTGTGGACAGTGAGTCTGGTACGGCATTGGCCAAGGTGCGGGTGTTTCAGGAGGAAGCCAACGAAGAATATGTTCTGGATGTAGAATTGGTGAAGCATGATGATGGTCCTTGGCAGATTTATGAGATTACCAATTTTAAGGATTTTATCGGTGTAGTTCATGATTCCCGTCGTCAGCATGTAAAGCTGTATCTGGAGCAATCTTTAGCCATTATGACCCGACATGATGAACGGGCAGCTGCTCTGGAGGAAAAAGTCACCAATGTTTTGGCCGGAGGTTCATTGGGAAACAATGATACCAGAAATAGTTTGAAGAAATTGATGGAAAGTGAAGTAGTGCCGGAGTGGCAGGCACGAAAAAATGAGTTGGAAGAAATGAAGGTGCCAGCGGCAGCCGGGACTTTACACCGACTCAGAATAAAGATTTGTGATTTGCATATTGATTATGCCAATGGTTATGCCAAATGGATGGAGGATAAAAATGCCGCCACTATCCGCAGTGCGGACTCTTCTTTAAAACAGGCCAAGACCCTGGAAAAGGAAGCCGAGCTGCTGACCAGACAGGTGAATTCACATATTAAATGAGTGTGGCCTTCCCCACTGGGGAAGGGGTCAGCCCCAAGGACTGACGGATGAGGTTTGTTAAATATAGAAGGATGACATTATGAGTGATAGTTTGGATAAAACACAGCCCTTACCCCAGATAACGGATGATATGTTAAATCAGGATACCCAGTTGATTAGCCATAGTCGGGTGCGTCAGTTGGATCCGGTAAATGTAAATACTAACCGTCGACAGCCGGGGACTAATCAGCCGAATTACCAGCAAAATTTTCAGCAAGGCTATCAGCCGGCACCGCCCAAGCCACCTAAAAAAGATGGCAAAGGGAAAACGGTATTGCTGTTGTTTATAGCCTTTGTTGTGGCAATGTTTGTTGGACTGGCTGTTTCCGGTTATATTAGTGATCGAAACACCAAACAGGCGGAGCTTAAGCAGCAGCAGGCGCAGTCGGAAAAAAACGCCTTGGAAGCATCGGAGAAGCAGCAGGACCTCAGTTCTCGCCGCGCTCAGTTGGACCGACAAATAAAGGAGCTGGAGGCTCAGCAGAAAAAGGCTCAGTCTGAGGCTGATACCCTGAGAGGCAAGAGTGAGCAAAAAAATAAGGACCAGAAGGATAAATCAGGCATTGTAAAGGTTTTTGACAAAGTCACCGGCAAGGAAGGTCAGGAGAAAAAAGAGGCTCAGGAAATAGATCAGCAGGAAAAATCCGCTGCGGATAAGCTGGCAGAAATAAATGAGTCCATAAATAATGCCAAAGAGGCTTATGATGAGGTAAACCGTCAGCTGGATGAATTGGAAGCCCTTCGTCAGAAGGCCGTAAAAACTAAAGCGGATGCTGAGAAGGTATATAATGACAACAAGGATTTGATTGACAGTGTAGCCCATTATGTCATCAAAGGGGTAACGCTGTTGCAGGATATGATGAAGTAATTATTGGGGGTATACAGGTTGAAAAAGTATTTGTTGATGGCCATAACCGTTGTATGTGCAATGACAATGCTGATGGCAGGTTGTTCCAATAAGCAGGGGAATGGCGAGATGAAGGGGCTTGCCATTGGCGTTATGCCGGATGTTGACTCCATTCCAATTATCATAGCCCAGGAAAAAGGATATTTTGCTGAAGAAGGCCTAAAGGTAGATGTTCAGCAGTTTAAAAGTGCTATGGACCGGGATGCGGCCCTTCAGAGCGGTAATCTTGACGGAGCTATTTCTGATTTGTTGGCGGTGGCGTTTGCCAAAAGTGGGGGATTTGATGTAAAGGTAACTTCCCACACGGAGGGGAATTACAAGCTGATTGCCGGCAAGAATGAAAATATTGCCAGTCCAAAGGATTTGGTGGGCAAGGATGTGGCTGTTTCCAAAAATACTATTATTGAATATGTCACTGACCAGATTTTGGTTACCAACAATATGAAGGAAGACAGCATCAATAAGGTGGTTATTCCGCAAATTCCTACCCGTCTGGAAATGCTCCAAAATGGCAAGCTGGCCGCCGCCACCTTGCCGGAACCAATGGGTAGCATTGCTGTGGCCAACGGCTGCAAATTTATAACTGATTCCGAGCAGATGGGGATTAACCCTGGGGTTATGATGTTTACAGCCAAATGTGTAAGCGATAAGGAAAAAGAGCTAAAGGCATTTTACCGGGCCTACAATAAAGCCGTAAAATACCTTAATGAGCATCCCCAGGAGGAATACATTGATTTGATTATCCAGAAAAGCGTATTCCCGGCGATTGCCAAGACAGCTTTGAAACTGCCGAAATATCGTGAAGCCGGACTGCCACAGGAAAAAGATGTTGTTGATTGCATGAAGTGGATGAACAGCAAGGGGCTTATCAAGCAGAATTATTCATATGAAGATATAATTGTTAACCTGTTTAACTGATGGCTTATGATCAATATTGAAAATTTATCAGTAAAATATAAATCTGACAGTGATATTTATACGGCTATTTCCGGCATAAATCTGACGGTACCGGATGGTGGTACATTGGCTATTATTGGGCCCTCCGGCTGTGGAAAATCCACCTTGCTTAAGGTTATTGCCGGATTGATTCCTGATTATGAGGGTACTGTCCACATAAATGGAGAAGCAGTAAATCCCAAGAAGCAGACCATTGGCTTTATGCCCCAAAATTATGGACTTTTGCCATGGCGGACGGTTTATGACAATATTCGGCTTGGTATGAAAATCAAGCGGGCACCGGAACTGTTGGACAGAAAGATGCTGAAAAAACTGATGCGTCAGTTGGGCATTGAAGGACTGGGACATCGCTATCCGGTGGAGTTGAGCGGTGGTCAGCAGCAGCGGGTGGCCCTGGCCAGGGTGTTTGCCCTGCAGCCGGATGTGCTGCTAATGGATGAGCCGTTTTCCGCTTTAGATGCCATTACCCGGGAGGAAATGCAGGATATTTTTCTAAGGCTGTGGCATAAATTCAATGTTTCAACCATATTTGTTACCCATTATGTGGAGGAAGCCCTTTATCTGGGGCAGAGAATTGCTATTTTGTCCGCCAATTCAGGGAATATAAGTATGATTTGGGATAATCCACTGTTTGGCGGCAAGGATATCCGCCAAAATCCGGATTTTTTTGAAATGAGCCTAAAGCTCAGAAACACTATAAAAAAGGATTGGAATCAGGCATGGGAAAGTTAGTTGGTTTTTGGTATTTGCTGGCGGCGGTAGCCTTGACCATTGTGTGGTTTGTGGTGGCCCAGATAGTTGATTTGCCGATTATTCCTTCCCCGATCCGGGTGGTGGAGAATTTGGCCGATATATTTATGCAATATATTGCTATCCATAGTCTGTACAGTTTGTGGCGTATCGTGGCCGGATTGTTGCTGGCCATAGCTGTTGGATTGCCTATGGGTGTTTTGATGGGCTATTTTCCAAAAACTGATAAGTTTTTGGCTCCGGTGGTGTATTTGACCTACCCGGTTCCGAAGATTGCCCTGCTGCCTATCCTGATGCTGTTGTTTGGTGTAGGGGATTTGTCCAAGGTGTTTATGATTTTTTTGATAATTGTTTTTCAGGTAGTGGTAGCGGTTCGGGACGGCATACGGGCTATTCCAAAGGAAACCTTTTATCCATTGTATTCTTTGGGAGCCTCCTTTAAAGATATTTTCTTTGAGGTATTGTGGCCGGCTTCATTGCCTAAATTTATAACTGCCATTCGGGTGGCTTTGGCCACAGCTATTTCTGTGCTGTTTTTTACTGAGACCTTTGGTACCCAGTACGGGATGGGTTATTTTATTATGGATGCCTGGCTGCGGGTAAATTATCTGGAGATGTATTCCGGTATAGTGGTACTAAGCCTGTTGGGATTGGTGCTTTTTACCACCATTGATTTTATTGAAAAATATGCCTGCGATTGGCAGTATAAAAATTAAAGGTACACATTCTTGCTTTTGTCTGATGAATTTTCTTCGTTTTTTGCAGGAAAATATATAAAAGTGTCAAATATTGTCGTGGGGAGAAAGATTTTTATAACAAGAGAGGAGTTACTTTTTGTCGGCAAATTGAAAGGATGAGTAAGGGTGGCAGTAGATGTGAAAAATGTTATGGAGATATTCGTCGAGATGAATCTGGATAAAGCTCTCGATGAAACTCCGGATGTTTGTCGTTGTGATCAATGTCGGGCAGATATAAAGGCGTTGATATTGAACAAGCTTAAACCTATGTATGTTAGTACAACAAAGGGAGAGGTAATGAGCAAGTTGCACGCATTTGATACAGGTAAGCAAGTGGAATTCTTATGCTGTTTTCGGGATGCGGTAGAAAAGGTTAAGTCAAACCCGTATCATGATAAAGCTCAATAAACTTTTATCTTGCGCTATATCGGGTGCCAAGGATGGGAGTAAAGCACCCATAAAGCCCAAGAGTTATTCGGATGCATTCAGTCGGAGTTTGAAGCTCCAACTGAGTAAATCTCATTTTACTGCAATCAAAAATGACTATCGCAGATGCGATAGTCATTTTTTTATTATAAAATCTGCAGTTGGTATTATCTATGCTTTTTAAAGAAATCCAATGCAACTGGTGGGAACAGTGCGTAGGAGAGTACATCTTCCTCGGAAGCATTTGGATAACCCTTTTCAGCCAACTCTTTCTTGAAGTCGGCAACCTTAGGCTCTTTGGCATCAGCCACAGCACAGTCAGTAATCATATCCTCAGGCTTAATCTTCATAGCCTGCAATACTTCTGGCTTAACTGGTTTTGGAGTCTTACCAAACTTACCACGGGCCAAATCCTTAACCTCATTTGGTACCATAGTGTAACGAGGCTGGCCATTAGCCATCATAATAACATTCATGGTAGCCATAGTTCCGACAATCTGAGAGGATGGAGTAACCAATGGAGGGAAGCCCAGATCTTCACGAACCCGTGGCATCTCATCCAGCAACTCCTGATACTTATCAGCAGCCCCCATTTCCTTCAGCTGGTTAACCATATTGGAAAGCATACCGCCTGGAATCTGGAAATCCAATACCTTTGGATTAACATCAAAGTATCCAGGGAGGTTAAATTCCTTCATAATTTCCTTCTTAACGCCCAAGAAGTGCTTAGCAATAGGCTCCATAGCCTGACGATCCAGACCGGTATCTCTTGCAGTGCCCTCCAAAGCAGCTATCATGGTTTCAGTACAAGGCTGGGAAGTATCATTTGCCAATGGTGACAATGCACAGTCAATAATGTCTACACCAGCTTCGATAGCCTTGAGATATGTCATGGAACCAAAACCGGAAGTGTAGTGGGTATGGAGTTCAACCGGAAGTCCAACCTGTGCTTTCAGCTTCTTCACCAAATCCTCAGCAACATAAGGCTTCAACAGACCGGACATATCCTTGATACAGATGGAGTGAACGCCCATTTTTTTCAATTCGATAGCCAAATCAACAAAGGTCTGATTTGTATGGAATGGGCTGATGGTATATACAAGACAGCCCTGAACATGTGGATGCTCTTTTGCCTTTAAAGCGGCATCGATAGCCGTACGGAGATTGGTGACATCGTTTAAGGCGTCAAAAATACGGAACACGCCTACACCATGCTCGGATGCTTTGTTAACAAACGCCCGGACAACATCATCAGAATAGTGGTTATAGCCCAACAGGTTTTGGCCTCTGAGCAGCATCTGAATAGGAGTCTTCAGGTGAGCCTTGAGGGTATCAAGACGCTCCCAAGGGTCCTCATCCAGGAAGCGAAGACAACTGTCAAAAGTTGCGCCGCCCCATGCCTCGAGCGCATTGTAACCAATTTTGTCCAAAGCCTCCAGCTGAGGAAGCATCTGACCAATACGCATACGGGTTGCTAACAGTGACTGATGAGCATCACGAAGAACGGTTTCAGTGATTTTGACTGGACCACCTGCAGCATTAGCTCCGCTGACTTCAGCAGTGGAGGCTGGGTTACTCTGAGAGCTGCTGCCGAAAATATTTTCCAAAAATGACATACCGGAACATCTCCTTAAAAATATTAAATTCCCCGAATAATATGCTTACTCCCTAATAAGCAATCTCTATGTCAAGTATAAATTGTATGATAAATTTTGTCAATGGAGACAGGGTATGTATTCAAAGTAATTTAAGAAATATTTCAAAAATTTCTTCGTTTTTTAGGGCAAAATAAGTTTTTACAATATTTACCTTTTTAATTCATTTTGTTTTTTGGCAATTCATCCACAATTTCAATGTTGTCCAGCACGGATTTCATATTTTCACGGAAGCTGACCAGATAAGCCTGGCGGAGGGTTTGCTGCCGTTCCTTTTCTTCGGGGCTCAGCCCTACTGTACGCTGCTTTCTGGCCAGAGTATTTATTTCTTCAATCAATTCTTTGGTAATCATAATTCCTCCGATAAATTTTATTACATCACTTATGATATTATACTCCTCCTGGTCAAGGGGGATAAATTTCTATAAAAAAACTCTTTTGTTAGAAAGGATTTAGAGTCATTTATGAAGAATACGAAAAAATAGAGTGCGTGTCATTAAAAATTTCTGCGGGAGGTGTCAAGCATGCGGTGCGGACACAGAAAGTATTTGAAATTTTTTAATATAAAGACAAGCTTTTGTCTGTTGGCAATGTTGGCAATAATTTTTGGTGTGTCGAAAATTATGCCTGTAATGCCGGCGGAGGCCTATGTGGAGAAGGTCGTCCATGTGGGTTATTTTGAAGAGGAGGGGTTCCAGGCAGGTGCCGCTGCCAATAAGGTAAAAAGTGGTTATGGCTATGATTATTTGCAGCGTCTTAAGTTATTGACCAACTGGAAGTATGAATATGTATATGGGACATATGGGGAACTGTATGACAAGCTTTTAAAAGGGGAAATTGACCTTTTGGGGGGGCTGGCCTATACCCCGGACCGGGTCGCTGTTTTGAATTATCCGA
>CADACU010000011.1 GCA_902786545.1 uncultured Anaerovibrio sp. | reverse complement strand
CCCCTACAAATCTCAATTTACTATTAAAATATCATGCTTATAATTGTGTTCAGTTAAGTGCAAGCACTATAAAAATGTCTGCCAAAACTGGTGATTTCAACGAAATCATACAAATAAGACACTTCTTGTTTATCTTTAAACTGTGTTTCCAGTTCTTTTTTATCACTTTTTAAATCATCACTATTGATAATACCATCATACACTTTTTTATTAGCAAACTGCTTCTCAAAATCCAAATCAATTAATTTAAGACGAGACAAATTTTCTAATGCTATTTTTAACTTATCTTTATTCTCAAACATGTTTTCTAAATATATGTAGCGTCCCATTACAAATTCCCGTTTTTCATTTAAATCTATTTTTATTCTTAATGCTGGTATTATTTTTCTTTGGTTTAACCAATCAAAAACTATTGCATCAAAAGGTGTCAACTGCTTTATAATTTCACCAAAAGATGGATGTACTTCACTTGCCTTATCTTCATTTAATGAATTAGCTATCAAAGAGGAAAACAACTGTCGTAATTCTGGCTCCTCAACACAAAATTTCATATTCTCCAAAGCTGTACACACTACATGAACATTAGGTTCTAACCTTTTATCATCTGGTATTTGTTCTATTTTCTCCTCTAATTCTTTAACAAATCTTTTCAATTCGTGATTATATTTTTCTCTTTTCAAAGCAGCTTTTTGGCTAATTCCCCCAAAAACTAAGTAGAAACAATCTGATAAAACTTGTCCTATTGTTGCACTTGTTTTATCTGTTAAGTTTCCTATTACTGTATCCACACTATCCGGTATTTTTATATTCTCTATATTTATTAAAACATTATTATCTGCCATTGTTCCTCCCAAAATATTACTACCTACATTATGTCACCAACTCATTTCAATAACTTTTCCAGCTCATCCATTTCCTTGCTGATTTCCGCTTCCAACGACCGGATATTCGCCATAATTTCACTGGTTGGCGGGTATTCCACTGGGATGTACTCTATCTCCTTGTATTTATTTATGGACAAGTCATAATCATTGTTCTCTATATCCTTTTTCGGTACCAAAAATGATTTATCTGTACGCTTTCTATCAGCTTCTCCGGCTAAATTCTTAAAACGTGCAATAATATCCGCAATATCATTTTCATTTACTGGGGTACGCTTATCATCCAGACTAAAACCATCTGCTGTCATATCATAGAACCAGACCTTATCTGTTCCGCCATGACCTGTCTTGGTAAATACAAGGATAGCTGTAGACACTCCGGCATAAGGCTTGAACACACCAGATGGCATAGAAATAACTGCTTCCAAGCGATTTTCATCCACAATAGCCTGACGAATAGCCTTATGTGCTTTGGAAGAACCAAACAATACTCCATCCGGAACTATGCAGGCACATCTGCCACCTACTTTTAACATTCGTAAGAACAATGCCAAAAACAGCAGCTCTGTTTTCTTGGTCTTACATACCTTCAGTAAGTCCGCAGATACTGCATCCGCATCAAGACT
Organism: uncultured Anaerovibrio sp.; assembly: GCA_902786545.1. Classification (GTDB taxonomy): domain Bacteria; phylum Bacillota; class Negativicutes; order Selenomonadales; family Selenomonadaceae; genus Anaerovibrio. The sequence continues at coordinate 51,789 of CADACU010000011.1, read as the reverse complement.
CCCCTTAAATGGTGGATTAGCCAAAATAATGGAATACTTTTCCTTGTCTTCATTTTGGTCAGATAAGCTGTCACGGTATTCAATAAACGGATTATCAATACCATGAGTCATCATGTTCATGGCACCGATACGAAGCATGGTTCTATCCATATCAAAGCCATTAAACATGGTATTCATGTAATGCTCTTTTTGGGCTTTGTTGAAGAATATTTCTTCCTTTTTGGTTTCTTTTAAATATTCTGCGGCAGATACCAAAAATCCGGAAGTACCACAGGCAGGATCACAAATTACATCATCAGCTTTCGGCTCCACCATCTCTACCATCATACGAATAATGTGTCTAGGGGTTCTGAACTGGCCATTTCTGCCAGCTGAAGCAATCTTGTTCAAGAGGTACTCATAAACATCACCACGGACATCAATAGACTGATTGGCATTCATCAGTTCATAGATTTCATCCAATGAGTCAACTACCTTCGACAACAGGAGCGGTGTAGGCAATTTGAAAATAGCATCGTCCATATATTTGCTGTAAGCACTGTTTTTATCCCCATGTAAATTTTTGATAAAAGGAAAAACCCATTCCTGCATTACAGTGTACATTCTGCCAGCTGGAAAATCATGAAACACAGACCATTTAAGCTGCTTCCCATTTATAGAGCGTTCCCCTATTTTCACATCATCAGCAAAAATGCTCTTATATGGCAATCCTAACATGGCACTTTCTTTTTCCCTCTTGTTGTCCACATCATCTAAATCCCTGATAAACATCAGGTATGTAATTTGTTCAATAACCTCAAGGGGATTTACCAGTCCACCAGCTGCAAATATATCCCAAAGTCCATCTATCTTGTTTTTTAATTCACCAGTAATCATAAAATTAATCCTCCGCATTCCAAACATACTTTGTGTAACGGCCCCCGCCAATCTTCTTTATCTCATTTTTTTTCAGAAGCGCTGCCAAAGCCCTCTGTACAGTTGTATCACTAATATCCGGATTTGTTGCTAATATCTCAGTTTTTGTTATAGTACCTATATGTGCCTTTATTATTTCACGAATTCTTTCCGGCTTAGAGAGTTTAGTATTTGCTACCAGCTTCACTCTTGATTCAAATTCTTTATAAGTGGAAACTATTACTCCCAGCATATAATTCACAAAAGGCTTATAATCATTGTTATTATCATGCCAACCTATAGAACTGTCCTGCAGAGCTTCATAATAAGTTTCTTTTGTTTCTTCAATAATTTTTTCTATACTAATATATTTCCCTACAATAAATCCTGACTTATAAAGCAACAGTAATGTAAGCAATCTACTCATTCGTCCATTGCCGTCATTAAAGGGATGAATACATAAAAAATCCAAAATAAACATTCCCATTAAAATCAATGGATCGACTTCATCTTTCGCTTCTTTAAAAGCCTTGCACAATTCTTCCAACGCTTCCGGAGTTTCCCAGGCAGGCACTGGATTAAATCTGATTTTCTCATTACCATTTTCATCTATTTCTCTTATAATATTGTCCGAAGTCTTAAAAACGCCACCGTCAACACTGCCAATATATTTATATAAATCCCTGTGTAATTGCAGGAAAAAATTAACATTAATTGGTATAAAATCATAGTTTTCGTGGATAGTATTAAGAACATCCCGATAACCTGCTATTTCAGACTCATCCCTATTTCGCGGTGTAGTCTTTTGTTGTACCAGATTTTTAAGTCTGTCATCAACTGTATAAATCCCTTCTATCCTATTTGAAGCTTCCGTACTTTGAATTTTAGCCAGCTCAAATAACTCTTTTAATTCATCTTTATGAGCCTCGATAAAAAGACGCTGTTCGCCTTTAAACTCATTGATAATTGCAAGTTTTTTTACAATCTCAGGTATTAGTAATTTCTCCCATTTTTCTTTATAACTATAATCTTTCATTCAACTACCTCATTTCAATCAACCTTTATCACCTACTACAATTATGATAAAGTTAATTCATTTTCATCATAATACTTTTTAATTTGGTAGTCAACAGTTTTAATTTAGTCATTTATGTATAAAATGACTAAATTAAAACTCAAAATGACATAGTTAAATCGTTACGACCAACTTACAAAACATAAAAAAACGGCAAATGCCAGAATGTAGCATTTACCGCTTTTTCATTTTAACATCAACTTAGTGTCAGTTTGTCTTATACGGCTTATAGTCCAATGGCTTGGTACAGCCCCATTTCTTCGCCACTTTTTGAAACATCTTGCGCTGTACAGTACGGAAAAATGCCATTAAAAGGAGTTTTATCGGCAACGGAAACACCTCTACACCGGTAAAATTCCGGCACTCTTGGCTAAAGAAATGCCCATCCATGGCAAAAATTCGTCCCATTTCCCGGTAAGGCTCGGTCATTCTATCCAGTTCCTTTCCTTGGGCAAACCTGATACCGAAATTATCCCCCTTCACCAAAGTGCCACCATATTTACAGCCCAGCAGCTCCGGCAACATCCTCAGATAGGCTTCCCCACAACGAAGCTGTGCTCCCTCGGCAAACCCACTCTGCAAAATAAAGGATATCTGGGTATCATCCTCCTTGGGTGCCAAAGTTTCCAGAAATTCCATCAGCAGCCCCGGTACACACTCCACATAAAGTGGCATTGCTATAACAATATTGTTATTTGTCCGAAACGCTTCCCTGAGTTCATCCCAGCTGTTACGGTCGGAAATCGCATAGACTTCACAGGTGCCGCCCTGTCCCTTAAGTCCAGCGGCAAATTTCTCAATAATTTTATCCGTATTACTATACTTTTTCACCCGGGGACTACCGTTAATAATCAATGCATGCATATTGCCGCCTCCTTTAACGCAGTCACCGGATAGGCGCCCAGAGAATGACAGTTCATATTCACAGCACATTTTTCTAACCATACCTGCAGGAAGGCCTGTTCCGCCTCCCCCTGATATATCAGTCCCAAATCCGCTGGCTTGGCATAACGGGTGATATGCCGCATCTGATTCCCACGAAACTCCAAATAAATACACAAAATAGGTATTATCCGGTCAAAAATCTTTTTCCCATTATGATTTAAAAAGCCGAGAGCTGTGTCGGAGATCACCCACACTTGGTCGGCAACAACAATCTTCTGTACTATCGCCCCATAATCATCCTTAATGGCACATATTCCCGGATCCTTCAGCCAGCAATGACCACAGCCAATGCAGTGATCAATATTCATATCTGCCGTATTGATGACTTCAAAATCCGTCTTTCTCTGATTCAGAAGCCAGTTGACTTTATTTGACAGTTCATTATTTGAAGTAGTGTTTATGATAAGAACCATAATTTCTCCATACCAAAGCATTCCATCTGAAAAACACCTCATCCGCCTCGCATAGCTCGGCACCTTCCCCTCAAGGGGAAGTCAGGGGGCTAAATAATTAAAAAATCTGTCCCGGCAAAACCTTCTTTTCCTTGAACGGGAACTGGGCATCAAAAGCCTCCAGCTCCGTCGGATTATTTTCAGCCACCATATAGCCGGCCGGTGGAGCATATTCCCCAGTGATACCGGACAAATAGCCTTTCTTCAATTCCCGGCAAAGGAAAAAGGATGCATCAGCCCCCTCCGGCAGTCCGTGATACCGTATGCCAAACTCACTGGCATAGGTGAAACCGCTCTTACCGTAGAACTCAATATTTCCCTCAAAGCACATAGCCCCACAGCCTGTTTGGGCTGCCTGTTCCAAACAGTAGTCCAATAATATTTTTCCATAACCCTGGCGCTTGTATTCCGGGGCAATAGAGATAGGCCCCATAGCCATAACCGGTATCATTTCCCCGTTATCAGCCTTAATATTAGCCCGCATAAATATATTCTGGCCAATAATTACGCCTCCCTTTTCCATAACAAAGTCCAGCTCCGGCACAAAATCCCGATCATCTCTCAGCTTGTGCAGCACATAATGCTCCACACAGCCAGGACGGTACACATTCCAAAACGCGTCCCGAACCAAGCTTTCCACTGCTCCATAATCCTTCTCTGTTTCCCGGCGAATTATTATATCATTTTTATTCATTTTTCCAGCTTCTTTCTATAAACACATATTCAGGTTTGCACCTGTACAATAGCACAGGCTTTCAACTTCTTTAACGCGTCTGGATTGTGTTCAATGATTGCCGCTACCTTCTGGCAGCTATCTAATTCCTTGCAATCACCGCAGGTGCTCATAGCCCTTTTCCGGGCACACTGGCGAATTTCACAATACTTTTCACAATATATCAGCTTCACCCCGTCACACCGACAGCCTTCACAGTTTATATCATCCGGCTTTATTGGTGAATTGTACAGCTCACTCCATGCCTTGGCTGTCTTTTCCCGCAAAGCATCGTCGTTATTTGCTGTAGCAATATAGGCATCACATTCCTGGCAATCCAGTCCGCAAAATGCAATCAGCTCATTCATAAATTTTCCTCCTAAATACACCATATAATCTCGTTAATTTGTTGTAATCCAATCATCCAAAAACTTCATCTGTGCCGCAGTGTGGAACCAATGCTCCCCCTTCTCCATAACCGTCAAAACCGCCTGATGTTTTTGGGCAAATTCCTGAATTGTTTTCAGAGAAGTCATGGTATCTTCGCTACCATATAAAATCCTGGTTGGCACATTCCAGCTGATAGGGTGCGTCCGCACATAGGTCAGATACTTCCAGGACAAGTCCTCGCCAAAAGAAGTTGGTATAACTCCTTGTTTTTCCAGCTCATCCTCAGTCACATTGGCCCAATCCATCATATCTGTTATAAGTTTTTCCATATCTACAATCGGTGAAATAAAATAGGCCTTCTTTACCAGCCCATCCAGCCCGCCGTTCATGCTGAATAAGGCTCCAATACTATTGGCAACCAATATTACATCATTAAATTTTTCCCTTAAAGCTTCTATGGCCTGCTTTATTTCCCGGCCAGTTTCCCATGGTGTAAAGGTCCGGTAATCCAGTCCAATCACCTCACTGCCTGGAAACAGTGCTTTGTAATGCTGGCTTTCTGCCGCGTTGCCGCCCTTTCCATGAACATATACTACTACAGTCATCCAATTCCCCTCTACTTGACAATAATTTGTGAATCATCAACCATTTCTTAATAAACCTTGTTTAATCATGTATGGCCTTCAAAGCCGCTTCCCGGGCATGAATCAAGGTTGTATCATATACCGGCAGCACACTGTCCTTATCCGTTATAAGGTAACCTCCCATTTATTCCGCGATGGTCTTATTCAAAATTTCATAATATGTAATGGTACTTTCCCAACTCATACCGCCCAATAATCCAATAGTTTTCACGGTAATTCCTCCAAACAATAAGCTCTCTGTCCTTTACACCAAATAACCAGCTTACTTTTTGACCAGCTCACTGAATATTTTATCCCGATCAAAATCTCCGGTAGGCAGTCCAGGAATTTCCTTATAGGCCTTGCAGAGGGCCAGACTCATTTCAGTGAACACACTGCTCATTTCCTGATCCGTATATGGACAATCATCAGTAACTATTAAGGTGGCAAAACTGAAGGCTATCAGCCAAAGATTTTGAAAATATCTGTCAGCAGTTTTGGCATCTATGTTATAAATGCGCATAAGGGAGTCCCTTACCAAATTCTGGGATAACCGGAGTGCCTCCATGGCACCGCCACCAGCTTCGCTTGGCTTAGTCAAAAACAACAATTTATAAAGCTCCGGCTCTTCCTTGGCGAAACGAATATACTGCTGGCCTACCCCCAAAAAGGGCACTGGCGCTGCCAAGCCTGCTTCAACATATTCCTGATAATGAGTCTTGGCCAGCTTATAGACATCATTCTTTAATTGTTCCATAGTATCAAACCAGGTAAATATAGGACGCGGTGACACCTTCAGCTCACCAGCCACTTCCCGGGCCGTTACAGCATCAATTCCTTTTTTTCGCACAATATTCATTGCGGCTTGTACAATCTCTTCCTTCTGAAATTTCACTTTAGGTGGCATATGGCATCCATCTCCTATCGCAACCATAAAACTTTAGTTATGCAACATTTGTTATGTAACAACTGTTATGATAAATGATGTTATTGGTAAAGTCAAGGAAAAAAATAAATATTCTTAGCCTTCCATTTCCTTATCCCCTATAGCTATATAGACAAAATAGTGATACAATAGAGAGAAACATTATTAACAAACATATGAAAAAGGATGTGCTATACTTGGATACTGCCCACCCCACACTTTTGTTAGGTGTAATATTCATTTTAATGCTGATCAATGTATTTTTTGCCATGGCAGAAACGGCGCTGACGGAAAGTCATAAAAGCCGTCTGGAAAAGCTGGTAGATGACAATGTGCCTGATGCCAAGGCAGCCCTTGAGCTGTTTGAATCCCCTGAGCTGGCCTTTGTTGTGGTGCAAATCGGTATCACCCTTATCAGTATTCTGCTGGGTGTGTCCATCAGCGTGCTGTTGGCACCGGTTATCAATGAGTATATATTACTCATCCCATATCACGAGCCATTGTCTCTGTTTATCAGTATTGCTCTGGTCACCTATCTCACCCTGCTGTTTTCCGAATTTCTGCCGAACTCCATTGCCCGGCGGGACCCGGAACGGACCCTTATCAACTGCCAGGGTACACTACGGACCCTCATCCGTCTTTCCCGGCCCTTTACCGCCATTTTAGGGATTTCCGCCTCATTCTGCCTCAGCTTTTTTGGTATTAACTTGAAATATGAAGATCCTGTAACAGAGGACGAGGTCAAGGATTTGATTGAACAGGGTACTGAGGACGGCACATTTGAAAAGACCGAGCAGGATTTGGTCGATCGGGTTTTCCATATGAGTGACCAGACAGCCTATTCACTGATGACCCCCCGCACCCAAATGATGTGGCTGGACATCAGCGATTCATTGGAACACAATCTGGACTTGATAAAGAATTCCTCGGAATCGATTATTCCTGTCGGCAAAGACAGTCTGGATGATTTCTGTGGTGTCATATACACCAAGGATATTTTAAACGCGGCCTTGGATAACCAGTCACTTGAACTGGAGCCGTTCATCCGCAAGCCAATGTTTATCCCCCGCTCCATGGAAACCTTTCGGGTATTGGAGCAATTCAAGGAAACCGGTATTCACGAAGCTGTGGTGCTGGATGAATACGGTGGTGTTATCGGCTTTATCACCTTACAGGATATTCTTATCGAACTTATTGGTGATACCAATAATGTAAATGAGCAGGAACAGCTGCACATTGTTCCGAAGGAAGATAATGTGTGGTACATTGATGGCCTGTGCTCCATTGATGATTTCAAGGAAAAATTTGATATTGACGAGCTGCCGGAGGAAGAGCAGGACCATTATCAGACCATGGGGGGATTTGTCACTGCCCTCTTTGGCTATATCCCGAAAAAAGGGGAAACTGTTGAATGGGATGATTTTACCTTTGAAATACTCCGACTGGATAAATACCGGATTGACAAAATAATTTGCACCCAAAAGGATGAACCGATACCAGTTGACGAAGAAGCGTAAAAACTACAACAGCTGGCGAGCATATCTCCCAGCTCGTTGAAACGCTAATTGGAAGATTTTTCTTCTAAAGAAGAAAAATTTGAACAATGGCGTTATAATCTAAAGGAGGACCGACTATGCTTCGATATGTAAAACCTCTGATTACAGGTATATTGCTTCTGCTATTTGTTCTCTGCCCCTTCAGTGCTCAAGCTGAAAAACTAAACTGGGTGGACAGCACCTATGATTTTACCAAAGTCAAAAAAGCCCTGGTTTACGATATCGATATGGTGGACACTGCTGAAATGGAAAGCGATTTGACAGAGAAAATCCTTTTGGAAGAATATCTAAAAACTGCCGCAAAGCCCCCTTATCGGCTCATTCGTCCCGACAAGGCAGCCGTTCTTTCCCCGGATAAGCCATCAGCTGCCGCTGATATCTATATAAAGGCTGAACTGTTGAAATGGCATGACGACTCATATGTAAAGTCCCCATATACCAGCTGGGAAACTGTCAGTTCGACCCGTAGAGTGAAAAAAGCTGATGGCACCTGGACCGAGGAAAGGTATTATGAAACAGTGCCGGTATATCACCCAGCTGAAATAGTTTATACATCCACCGTCCGAGTTAAGTTTGATGTATACGACTCCAAGACAGATAAACTGGTTATGTCCCGGGACGAGTTGCGGGAGCGAAGCTCCTCCCGGCATGGACAGCAAGGGATTTTCGGTCGTATCAGCAAATCCTTTTTTGATGACTTAGGCGAGAAACTTAATCAGGATGAATAGCACCAGACTGTCCTTTGACCATTATCAAACAAAAATGGGATGTGGAAAATGCAACAGCATTTTCCACATCCCTTTATTTTGCAAAAATATATATTTTTAGAATTGGAATTTCTGCAAGGAAGTCTGCAGTTCCTGAGCCAAATCAGCCAAGGACTGACTGGCATTGGCTATTTCAGTTGCAGAGGCACTTTGTTCCTCGGAAGCAGCCGAAACACTTTCCATTTCCTTGGAAACCTCATCCCCCTTACCGGCAATACGGGATGATTTCTCGTTAATGTTACGGGTATCCTCTGATACAGCCTGCAACTCGTTAATCATATTCTGCGCCCGTTCAACAACGCCATTGGACGCCACATTGATAGCCTGGAAGGTTTCCCGCAGTTTTTCCACCGAGGCACTGCCTTCACGCACAGCAGTACTGCCTTTTTGCATAGAAGAAACCGCCGCGTCAGTATTCTTCTGTATACCATTGATGAGGTCAGTAATCTGCTGAGCCGCATTCTGGGATTCTTCGGCCAATTTTCTGACTTCCTCAGCTACAACCGCAAAACCACGCCCCTGCTCACCGGCCCGGGCAGCCTCTATTGCCGCATTCAAGGCCAGCAAATTGGTCTGTCCGGCAATACCGGAAATTGTTTCCACAATCTGACCGATTTCCTGAGAGCTTTGTCCTAACTTATCAACCGTATCAGCCGACTCCTTTACGATAGCTTCTGCGGACAAAATCTGCTCAACGGCAAATTCAATCGCCTTCGTACCATCCTCAGCCTGGTCATTGGCCGCCTTGGCTTCTGTCGTAACAGCACCAGCCGCTGTACCAAGGTTCTTTACTGCCTTGTTGGAATTATCTACCGATTCCTTCATATCTTCCAACAGCTGCTGCTGTTCAATAACAGCGCTGGCCGAAATGGTAACATTCTGGGCAACCTGATCAGAGGCCTGCGCCGACTGACCAGCCGAAGCAGTTAATTCCTCCGAGCTGGCGGCCAGCTGTTCCGAAGATCGGCTAATCTGACGCATCAATTTATTAAGCGTATCACACACATTATCAATAGCATGTTCCATCGCCCCAAATTCATCACCACGGGTGGTCCGGTTTGAATTGGTACGGAAATCACCGTTGCTTAATTTGTGGCAAATTCCCATCATTTTCTGCAATGGTGAAGTAATCTCCTTGGTGATCCACAATGAAGCAACCACTAAAATTATCAAAGTCACAACGCTCAATACGAGCATATTACGGCGAGCTGCCGCACTCTCTTCATCATTGGCTTTATCGATGGCATCAGCTGCTTTAGCTGCTTCATCGGCCAGCTTTACCAAATCACTGGCTACCGCTATTGCCGACTTTGCACTGGTATTATATGCTTCCAGACCAGCAGCCTGCTGACCACTTTGGGACAGATTTACTGACTTTGTCAAACCTTGCTTTAATTCATTCCAATCCTTTACAGTTTTTGCATAAGCTTCAGCTGTTTCGGCTACACCACTATTGGCTTTATTAAAAGCCTCCAGACTTTCGTCCATCTCCTTTACAGCTGCATCAAACTTTTGCTTCAGATCCTGCATACGGGCCGGGTCATTTTGTACCGTAGTCATAATTACAGTCATGGTCTGGGCCGAACGCATTCCCTGGCGGGCATTGCCCAAATGAACAAGCCCAGTCACATTAACATTGTACAAATGAGTCATGTCATCCTGGGCCTTTTGCAGAGCCGATAGGCCAAAGAAGCTTATAAATGCCATTCCTATTGCTGCAATAATAGCAAGGATAAGCAGTTTATAAGCAACCTTAAGATTGTTCATAAATTGCATAAGCGTAGCCTCCCTTTTTACCAATGTGGTCATTAAGTCACGCAACGATTAAACCACATCACAATAATACACGCTTCAATAATGTCTATATTCGACAACAATCTATTTTTTCCTTCACCACATTGTATATATTGGTAAAATAAGACTAAAGCCCTTGCCTATAGGGCAAGGGCTTGCTGCTTAAATCAGTTCATACATATCCTTTGTTTGTTCCAAAATACTGTCACGCCGTTTTTTTGACTCGGCAAAAAAATCATGAACGGCCTGACGGTCACCGCTTTCGATGGCAACCACCACCTCAGCCAAAATCCCCTGTAAAAGTTTCAGGTGATTTGTAATGGCCTCCTGATTAGTCATACAGATGTCTGCCCACATATCCGCATTGGATGAGGCTATACGGGTAGTATCCTTAAAACCGCCTCCCGCCAATTTCAGGCAGGCCTCCTTGTCACCATGGCTGCGATTAAGCAGTGTCACCAGGCTGGCTGCTGTCACATGAGGAATATGACTTATCACCGAAGCACAACGATCGTGCTTAGCAATATCCAGAGTAGTGAGATTGGCTCCGGTTAGCTTAACCAAATCGCATATTTTATCATGGGCTTCCTTTGGTGCACCAGTGTTCTCTACAATTACATAGCATTTATTCTCAAATAAATCCTTCTTGGCAGCCGTTACGCCACTCATTTCCCGGCCGGTCATAGGATGTCCGGCAATATAATAAATATCCTTTGGCAAAAGTTCCTTCAGGCTATTCCAAATGAACTGCTTTGTACTGCCGGCATCGGTAATAATTGCTCCTTTTTTTAAAAAAGGAAGCATCTTTTTCACCATAGGTACCATCTGCAACACCGGAGTACTGAGAAAAATCACATCGGCATCCTGTACCACCTGCTGAATATCGTCGGATACAAAATCCACTGCCCCCAGCTCCTTGGCTTTATCCATGGAGCTTTTAGTACGGCATTGCCCCGTGATATAGATATCATCGCCCAGCTTATCCTTCAGGCATAGCCCCAGTGAACCACCAATCAGGCCGACACCAATAATGGCAAGATTTAACCTGGCCATATGATTACTCCCCTCTCAATATCTCGGACATACGCTTTATCTCGTCCATCACCTTGTTAAACTCTGCCGGAGTCAAGGACTGATCCCCATCGCAAAGAGCCACCTCCGGATGTGGATGAACCTCAATAATCAGGCCGTCAGCCCCAGCAGCAATCGCTGCCTTGGCCATTGGCCGCACCATACTGCGCCGTCCAGTACCATGACTAGGGTCAACAATAATTGGTAAATGGGACAGCTCCTTAACCGCTACTACCGCACTGAGGTCCAATGTATTTCTGGTATAGGTTTCGTAGGTACGGATTCCCCGCTCACAGAAAATCACATCATCACAACCGGCACTCATAACATATTCAGCTGCATTCAGCCACTCGTTGATAGTAGCACATAAACCACGCTTTAACAATACCGGACGACCGCAGCTACCTACTTCCTTCAGCAACTGGAAGTTCTGCATATTTCTGGCCCCAATCTGAAGCACATCGGCATATTCTGCCACTTCCTCCACAGTACGCTGATCCAGTACCTCGGTAACCACCTTCAAATTATATTTATCAGCCGCCTGACGAAGCATTTTCAGCCCTTCCTCGGCCATGCCCTGAAAATCATATGGGGAAGTCCGTGGTTTAAATGCACCACCCCGCAGGAACTGGGCACCTCCCTCGGCAACAGCCTTGGCCGCCTCCATCAGCTGATCCATGCTTTCGACGGCACAAGGGCCGGCCATTACCACCGGATGTCCGCCACCGATTTTTACACCGCCAATATCTATAACAGAGTCTTCATTTTTAAATTCCCGGCTTACCAGCTTGTATTTTTCAGTTATGCGAACTGTTTTTTCTACCCCTGGCAGTGCACAATGCATTTCCAGATTGCTGATGGCCTTTTTATCGCCAATAACCCCCACAATAGTCCGGGAAGTACCGGTGGACAGATGATATTCCAGACCCTCTGATTTGATTTTAATTTTTACCTTCTCTAAATCCGCTTCCGTTGAATTTGGTGACATTACAATAATCATAATAATTCCTCCTGCTAAATAAAAAAGCCCGCCCCTACAACAGGGACGAGCTACAACTCGCGGTACCACCCTGCTTGCCTTGGCAAGCCACTCTCATCAGGTACTAACATACCCTAGCCCATGGTAACGGAGGCGCCCGGCAAGGCCTACTATTAGGTTCAGCCTGCAGCTCACGGGTGTATTTCGTCAGTTTCTCCTGCTGTGTTGCACCTCCCCACAGCTCTCTGAAAGGGTCTGCTGATTACTTCTCCCGCTCAATGCCTTTTCAATATGAACATACTTTACAATTCACATCTGTTATTATAGCTAAATCATATTTTTGTGTCAAGCATATTGATCAGAATTATTTTCCTGCAGGCCAATCAAACTCACACCCTGTATATCATAGCTATTTCGTTACAATTAGGAAACTTTGGACAATCAATACATTCCTTCCAAATTTTATGTGGCAGGTCATTTTTGCTTATTTCACTAAAACCACATTTGGCAAAGAACTTATCCTGATAGGTCAAGGTAAATACCTCCGTTATCCCCAGTTCCTGACCTTCTTCAATGAGGCCACGAACAATTTTCCGGCCAATGCCCTGCCGGCTATGAGCCGGGTCTACAGCCAACGAGCGAATCTCAGCCATATTTTCCCAAGTAATATGCAGACCGCCCACACCTACTATACCATCTTGCTCGTCCACGGCCACTATCATATCCCGCAGGGATTCATACAGGGCATTACGAGACCGGGCCAACATCAGCCCTTCGTCGGCATAATGGTTAACCAGCTCATATATTTCTTCTATATCAACAAATTTTGCTTTACGATAAATCAAATTACTTCACTCCAAAAACCACGGTATAAATCACAGTTCACAGCCTGGACACAGTTCATTTAGTGGACATTCCCCGCACAGGGGCTTTCGGGCCTTGCACAGCTTGCGACCATGCCAAATAAGCCAATGATGCGCTGCTGACCACTTGTCCTTGGGAATAGCTTTCATCAGTCCCTGCTCCACCTTCAGAGGAGTATCACCGGGAGCCAGCTTCAGTCGATTAGCTACCCGAAATACATGGGTATCCACTGCAATAGCCGGTCGCTCAAAGGCAATACTGGTTACCACATTAGCCGTCTTGCGTCCCACACCAGGCAATGTCAGCAGAATATCATAATCCTCCGGTACCTGTCCGGCAAATTTATCCACCAGCGTCTGACAGGTGGCCATTATATTTTTAGCCTTGTTGCGATATAGTCCACAATCCCTTATCTCCTGTTCCAGGGCCGTAAGTCCCATATTCACAATAGACTGAGCATCAGGCGCCTTTTTAAACAGACGGGCCGTGGTAATATTCACCCGTTTGTCGGTACACTGGGCCGATAAAATAACCGCAATCAATAGTTCAAAGGGATTTTTGAAAATAAGGGCCGGTTTGGTATCCTTATACAGTTCCCCTAAAATTTTTATTTGTTGTTCCTTGATTTGTTTGGTTACGCGCATAATATGTCCCCAGATAAACCGACATCAGTTGGTCAAGCTGCGCAACGGCGCCGGAATACGGCCACCTCGTGCAATAAAGGCCTCTGAACTCCACTGACTGCGAACCGGAACAATAGGACAGCGACCCAAAAGGCCACCAAACTCCACACTGTCACCTACTTTTTTACCAGGAACCGGAATCACCCGAACAGCAGTGGTTTTGTTATTTATCATACCGATAGCTGCTTCATCGGCAATTATTCCCGAAATAGTAGCAGCAGTAGTATCACCCTCTACAGCTATCATATCCAGTCCCACTGAGCAGACGCAGGTCATGGCCTCCAGCTTCTCAATGGACAATGAACCGCACTCAATGGCATCTATCATTCCCTGGTCCTCACTGACCGGGATAAATGCTCCGGAGAGACCTCCTACATGGGATGACGCCATAAGGCCACCCTTTTTCACCGCATCATTCAACAGAGCCAAGGCCGCCGTAGTACCTGGTGCACCACAGCTTTCCAGTCCCATTTCCTCCAACACATTGGCCACAGAGTCACCTACAGCCGGTGTTGGTGCCAAAGACAAATCTATAATGCCAAACGGAACCCCCAAACGGCGGGAAGCCTCGCGGGCTACCAACTGCCCCACTCTGGTAATCTTAAAGGCTGTCTTCTTGATTGTTTCAGCTACCTCAGTAAAATCGGCCCCCTTCAAATCTTCCAGAGCATGTTTTACTACCCCCGGACCACTGACCCCGACACTGACTACCTTTTCAGCCTCACTAACTCCGTGGAAAGCTCCGGCCATAAATGGATTATCCCCCGGTGCATTACAGAATACCACCAGTTTGGCACAGCCAATGGCATCCTGATCCCGGGTCAGCTCAGCTGTACGCTTGATAACCTCCCCCATCTGGCGGACACAGTCCATATTTATACCAGCCTTGGTGGAACCAAGATTTACAGACGAACAAACCACCTCGGTGGAAGACAGGGCCTGGGGAATGGAGTCGATAAGGATTTTATCCCCTTTGGTAAAACCCTTCTCCACCAAAGCTGAAAATCCACCGATAAAATTAACCCCAACTTCCTTGGCAGCCTTGTCCAACACCTCGGCCACCGGCACATAAGAATCCGTTTCACAGGCTTCGGCTGCAATGGCAATCGGCGTAACAGAAATACGCTTATGAATTATTGGAATACCGTATTTAGCCTCGATATCCTCACCGGTCTTAACCAAAAATTCAGCACTCTTGGTAATCTTGTCATAGACATTTTTGCAAAACTGATTGATATTGGGATGAGCGCAATCCCGGAGAGAAATCCCCATGGTGATGGTACGCACATCCAGCTTGTTTTCCGTAATCATACGGTTTGTTTCTAAAATATTGTCAACGGTAATCACTTGGCAGACCTCCACAGCTTACATCAGACATTGTGCATAATATTGAATATTTCCTGATTTTGGACCTTAATTTCCAGATTCATTTCCTGTCCTTTTTCTTTCAGGAGCTTCTGAATATCTGCCAGCTTAACCGAGTTATCGGTAAGTTCAGCCATCATGACCATATTGAAAAAACCATCTACGATATTCTGGTTTACACTGGTAATATTGACCTTCTTGGTGGCCAAAATCCCACTGACATTGGCGATAATCCCTACCTGGTCTTTTCCGAAGATAGTTACTACTAATTTCATGATTTCATTCTCTCCCTTTATCCGATATTATTTGCCACGGGGCTTTGTTCGACTACATTCAGTTGGGTTTTAAAGCTTCAACTGAGTAAGTCTCATTTTACTAAGCATAAATACAGTATTGTGTAATTATACCACTTTATGTATAAATATACAACAACACATTACTTTTAATTCATTTCATCAGCCTGCATCAATAAATCCAGAATTGCCACCTCATCTGACGACAAATTTGTTTTTTCACCACTATGATGCCGTAATACTATTCTGGCCTCCCGGTCCAGTCCCATTTCCTGTAACAGCTTGCAACTCAGTTCAGCATGATGATAATACCTATACATCATATCCTTTATCGGGGCCTTGCTGGCGGCCTGACCTTGTTTCATCGCCCAGTTATGAAAAAATTTATCCAGTAAAACAGCATATGATTTTTTCAACGAATCCATGTCCGGGCCCCGGCCTATATCATGCAGGAGGCAGCACCGCTGCAAGAGAGCCATATCAATATTTTTCACTGCACCGGCCAACGCTCGGGCATCTGCCAATACATTTAACGAATGCCGCTGATCAGCTAAATTCATTCGATAAAAAGCCTGGCGTGCTTTAGCAGGCAACAGGTCACTAATCATATTTTGCTCATCCCGGTTCGGGGCCTTGGCTGATATTCCCCGAAAAAACTGTACTACTCTACTGCTCATTATTTGATATATATCAGCTGCTGATATCCCTTTCCCCCACGGCATTCTTCCGCTTCCGGCTCACTGGATGGTCCGGGAGCCAACTCACAGGCCTCACCAGCCCGGCGCAATTTCTGTACAGCCTTTATCGCCTCAGTTGCTTTGCCGGCGGCAAAAGCTACATACACATCCCGCTGCTTTTTCTCACATTTTAGTCCATGGCGCTCCAAGGCCAGCATTATCCGCTCAATTCCCACAGCAAATCCGGTAGCTGACAATTCCGTCCCAAAATCGGTCAGCATATTGTCATATCGGCCACCACCACACAACGGATACCCCAAGC
This sequence comes from uncultured Anaerovibrio sp., assembly GCA_902786545.1. GTDB lineage: Bacteria > Bacillota > Negativicutes > Selenomonadales > Selenomonadaceae > Anaerovibrio. The sequence continues at coordinate 35,402 of CADACU010000011.1, read as the reverse complement.
CTGGGGTATATGCCTCAAACACCATACCGGTATAGTAACTGAAATCGCGGATAACGCCCAAATCAAAGGTAATATACTCAGCCACATTATAGGCCTCAAGCAGGGTATATATCTCTGACAGGTTATCCAGCGCCTTGCGGGATTGCTCGTTATTGATCATGGAATACGCTTTTTTCAGCACATCCTTGCCACCATGCAAAAGGGGAATTTCCTTCACCTTGGTTTTAGCGTCTTCGGAAATATCCGTATGGTCCACAATGCGGTTCAGTCCCACCAAATCCCGCTGTTCGATGGCAGAACGGATTTTAGCCTTGTCCTTTGACTCAATACCACATTGCTTCATAAGCCCATTTATGAAATCCACCTGACCTAAGCAAATAATGAAATCATTCAGCCCAGCTTGCTTCATCACTGAAACGGCCAGGGCAATAATTTCCGCATCGGTGGTCGGCTTATCACTGCCCAGAAGCTCTACCCCCGCTTGATGAAATTCGCACTGGCGACCGGTCTGAGTCTGCTCATACCGAAAAACACTGCTGATATAGGACAGCTTCAACGGCAGCTTTTCCTCCTTCATCCGGCTGGCGGCTACCCTGGCAATCGGTGTAGTCATCTCGTGCCGCAAAGCAAGGGTCCGATTATTTTTATCAAACAGCTTGAACATATGCGGCTCCATATCGCTGCCGCTTACCGCTGTAAGGGTATCGAGAAGCTCCACTGTCGGGGTAACGATTTCATCATAGCCCCAACGGTTGAATTCTTCAGCAATAGCCGTTTCAATAGCCCGCTTTTCGGCGGCCTCCCTTGGTAAAAAATCCCTGGTTCCATACGGAATTTCCCAAACCTTTTCTTTGTTTTCCATAATACTTCCCATCCACAATCAGATATTTTCGATTTTATTTTTTAGCTGGTAACCGGTCAAAAACCAGCTCATAGCCATCGGCCCCGTAATTCAGGCACCGCTTCACCCGGCTAATGGTAGCCGTACTTGCTCCGGTACGGCTCACAATATCATCATATGTATGATGATCACGCAGCATTCGGGCCACCTCCAGCCTTTGGCTCATAGCCTTCAGCTCGCTAATGGTACAAATGTCTTCGAAGAATTGATAGCATTCCTCCACCGTGTTCAGCTGCAATACCGCCTCACACAGCTGGTCGTTTAATTCATCCCGCAATTTTGGATTTACCATATATACACCACCTATTTACTTTTATTCTTTTACGCTTTACTCTGTAAAAATCTAAAAGAATTATAACGCATTTGTTCAAATTTTTCCATAGTTATATGGAAAAATATACTTTATGAGCGTTTCACCGATGGTTTAAAAAATATCTCGGTATAACGCATTTGTTCAAATTTTTCTATATTTTATATAGAAAAATATACATACCGGCGTTTCACCGATGGCTTAAAATATATCTCGGTATAACGCATTTGTTCAAATTTTTCCATAGTTATATAGAAAAATATACATACCAGCGTTTCACCGATGGCTTAAAATATATCTCGGTATACAACTTATCGCAATATTTTTCCATACTTAATATGGAAAAATTGGAATAGACAATATAAAAGTGGCTCTTATATGGTTGGTACACCATACTAAGAACCACTTTTTCATCGCACTACTTCCACCGGGGCAAGAATTTCCTCACCATGACTATTTGTAAACACCTCACCCTTTACCCCAAACACATCCTTCAGAACGGTTTCGTTCATCACCTGGGACGGGGTACCGGTAGAATATACCCCCTTATCCTTGACCACCACCAGATAGTCAGAATACTTAACCGCCTGATTTAAATCGTGCAGCACCATCATCACCGTCAGCCCCAATTCTTTGTTCAAACGGGTGATTATGTCCATAACCTCCAACTGATGGGCAATATCCAGATAAGTGGTAGGTTCATCCAGCAGCAGTACCTCCGGCTTCTGAGCCAACGCCATAGCAATCCAGGCCCGCTGCCGTTCACCGCCGGACAAGGACATCACCTGCCGATCCGCCAAAGAAGTTACCTTGGTTTCCTTCATGGCCCAATCAACTATTTCCTCGTCCTCTTTTTTATTGCTCTTAAACCAGCTGCGATATGGAAACCGACCATAATCCACCAGCTGTCTGACCGTCACATCAGCCGGAGCCTGCATTCCCTGTGGCAAAATTGCCAGTTTCCTGGCAAAAATCTTACGACTGATGGATTTAATATCATAGCCATCCATAACAATCTGGCCGGTATAACTGGTATTTATACGGCCAATGGCTTTTAGGAGAGTTGACTTACCGGCTCCGTTAGGACCAATTATTGAAGTTATTTTGTTCTTTGGTATAGAAATATTTACATCATCCAAAATGAGCTTGTTATTTATTTCAACAGCTAAATTCCGTACATCAATGGACATTACAGCTCCCTCCTTAGCAAGAACAGAAAGAATGGAGCTCCCAAGGCCGCCATCAATATTCCTACCGGAAGCTCAACAGGGGCAAAAGCACTGCGAGCAATGGTATCACATATTGTAACCAGAGCTACTCCCAATAAAGCTGATGCCGGCAACAAGAAACGGTAGTCTGAGCCAATCATCAGGCGAGCAGCATGGGGGACAATCAATCCAACAAAGCCCAACAGCCCCACTACCGATACGGCACTGGCCGCCAACAGAGCTGCAATGGCTGTCAACACCACCCGGGTCAACTCCACCCGTATCCCCAACCCTTTGGCAACATCATCACCTAACTGCAGAATATTGATATGCCGGGCAGACAGCATGGCCAAAATACCCGCTCCCACTGCATAGGGCCAAATCATGGCCACATGAGGCCAGCTGCGGGCTGACAATCCCCCCACCATCCACATCAAGGCGTTATGTATTCTATCACTGTTAAAAATCATCATGCCTGATATACCGGCCCCCAAAAAGGCTGATACAGCCACTCCGGCCAAAATAATCCGCACCGGGCGTATCCCGTTTTTCCAGGCCAAAATATAAATACACACCGCGGCCAACATGGCTCCAACAAAGGCAACTGGCGTAATAAACATCTCATAGCCGGGAAACAGCACTAGCACCATAATGCCAGCAATACCTGCACCGGAGGAAATGCCTATAATATGGGGATCAGCCAAAGGATTTTTCATTATGGCCTGCAAGATGGCACCGGACAGGGCCAAATTGATGCCCACCAAGGCCCCCACTATAGTCCGTGGCAGCCTAATGTTCATAAATATGTTTTCATGGATGTGGGAATTATTGCCAGTGACAGCTCCCAATATTTCGGTTATGGGAATCTCCACGGAGCCTTTTATCAAACTAAACAGGAAGCCTACTCCCGCCAAAATGGCGAATATCACCAGCAGGGATACTCGCCACTTAATACTTCGATTCTTACTACTGCTTTCAGCCAACTTTTTTATACTCCCTTAAAATAATTCTGGGTAAACCATCTTCGCCATTTTTTCATAGCATTCCGGATATTTAAGTCCCGGATTTATCAGGAAAGTATCCTGTGGCAAAAAATAAACCCTGTTTTTCTGCACTGCTTCTACCGTGTTCCAAGCCGGATTTGACTTGAATTCCTTCAACAGATCCTGCTCCAGGGACTGAGCATTTCCCATAGTCACCACAAAAATCACTTCCGGATTCTGTTCCACCATGGTCTCCAAGCTATATGGGGTAGCATCCGGATTTTTCTCCATCGGTGTCAAACCCTCGGCAATATTTTTCCAGCCGAAATCATGACTGATGGAACCGGCAATACTGCCTTTAAGCTGTATATTCAACCCCTGGGATGAACTGAATAATATGGCCACCCTTTTTTCTTCCTTCGGCAGTTTGGCTTTTATTGCTGCAATCCGTTCATCCATTGACTTTATGGCTGCTGCCGCTTTATCCGGCTGACCGGTCAACTGCGCCATAATGTTTAATTCCCGCTTCACATCCTCGTAGGTACGAGCTTTAATAACAATGGAGGGGATACCATTATCCTCAAACAGCTTTACCAGCTTCTCATTCATGCCTTTATTGATAATCACCAAATCAGGATTCAAGGCCAGAACCTTTTCCACATCAATTTGAACGGCCTTACCAATTTGGGGAATATCCTTGGCAAACTCCGGCACCATCTGGGAAGTGGCACGACCTACCACCGTCCCCCCAACCAACTGCAGGGGCTCCAGGAATGACACTGAACATACTACAATCCGCTCCGGCCGCTTGGTCAGCTTTACCCTACGACCAGCATCATCGGTGATGACGATTTCTGTCCCATCACCAGCCGGCTGGGTAACAGCATTACCCCCGCAACCAATTATGCTTACCAATACTATAGTCAGTACCAGCAACATAACGGATTTAATTATTTTCATTAGCCATTCCTCCATCTTTAATCAGATTATTGGAGCTCGTTGGACTGAAAATTCTTTTTGAATTCCTCCGAAGCAATATAATGCTTCATAAAATTCAAAAACCTCATGTCACGCTCGGTCAGCTCTTTATCCTTCCCCCAATACAGGCAAATATCCACACTAAGGGGTGGAGTAAGCTTCCGCCGAACGAATTTTGTCTCCTCCCGGGTAACAAAATCCGGCAACACCGAAATCCCCAATCGATTAGCCACCAGCTGCTTAATAGTTTTCAGCTGGGTAGTACACAACAATATGTTGGGCACAAAGCCTCGTGCCACACAGCGGTCATACACATGCTGATACTGATATGTGTTGGACTGCTGCATAATGAATTGCTCGTTGCGCAAATCATCAAAATCAATGCGTTTTTTCTTGGACAGGGGCAGCTCCGGGCTGACACACAGACTAAGATTGTCCGTCTGAATCAGCATTTCATGCTCACTGCCACCTAATTTATCAGTAAAAATTATGCCAAAATCCAGCTCACCTTTGTCAGCCTTTTCCATAACCACCATAGAGTCCCCATATTCCTTGACATCAAGAATCATATCCGGGTACATATCCTTAAAGGTGGTAAAAAGGTCCGGAAAAAGATAGGCCTCCACCATAGGTGGAATGCCAAAATGAATTTTCCCCCGCTTTTCCTGCTGAAAACGCTCCATATCCTGCCGAGTTTCGTCCACATCCTTCATTATCTTTTCAGCGTGCAGCAAAAAAGCCTTCCCCTCCGGAGTCAATGTTACATGCTTTTGCCGGCGGTCGATGAGAGTTAGTTGGAGTTCACTCTCCAGCGACTTAATGGCTTTTGTTACAGAAGGTTGGGACACATGAAGAAACTCAGCCGTTTTGGTAAAATTTTCCAACTTGCTGATAGCACAAAAATATTCTAGCTGCCTAAGTTCCACAATTTGCCTCCATACATTTCATTCAAATAAACCGGTGTTTTTCACACTCTCTATAATTACAGCACAATAAAGGTAAAGGTCGTATTATGGAAACAGTTGTGACTGTTTTTGGAATTTTCGGCCACTACCGGGCAAAATTCGCCAAAGGAATACATTCCGGAAAATCTTATATTCTGTGGAATGATATTGGCATACCCCTTAGCTTCATCAACGATGGTATCACTGGAAAAGGTCATAAGCCTTGAGGCACATGAGGTGATAATGGCCGATGTATATATGTATTCATGCTCATTTGATACATCTACAACAGCAGATCGAATCGCCTCCGCTACCGATTTGGTTACATCCTTGCGACTAAACATAGCCAGCCGCACCACGGCTCCCTTTGGCACACTGCCAATAAATGTACCACTGCCTTCCTCTTTATTTATGGAAGCCAGATTTCGCATCAGTTCTATTTCATCCCCATTTGGCTTTTTGTAGGTTACCAAAAATGGCGATCCCACAAATTTTGACAGCAGATTTTCCGAGTCAAGGTCAACGCCGGCTTCCCGAACCACATCCACCAAGGTCCGATTTCCCAGCTTATATACGGTATTCCCTTCCACCTCGGTAACCACTTCCTCAAAATCAGTAGTTTCCACTGAGAAACGGCATTTCAAAACCGGCTTGGTATTACCGCCTACCAGTATCATCCCCATACCAGCTGCGCGCACTTCCCGGTTCACCATAATCCTGCAATCCGAAAACAGGAAATTATCCGAACTGAAACCGCCAAAAATCGGCACACCACCACTGGCATCATTGAGAATATCCACATATTCATCACCAGCTACAGCCGCATCCTTAACCGCGTAGGTAATAATTACCTTTGGCTTTTCACCCAATTCCTCCTCCAGACGGCTATATGTACTCTTGATTTTGGCTTTGTAGTTATCCTGATCCATTTCATCAGTAACACCAGCCACAAAAGTACAGTCATCAGCCGTAAAAACATGAAGAGAAATTCCCTCAGTTACATAGCCATCCGACTCAGTAAACATGGACATGGCACTGGACCCCAATATAGGGAACCCAAACTCATCCTGCAGGGCATTAGCCAGCTCCTGAAAATCCGTATCAGCATGGGCAAATACTATACCCATAGAATTTTTTCCTAACTCAAAGTTATTTAATTTCGCCCGAAGCTCTTTTATGCCGGCTTCCAAATCATCCATTTCGGCTGTATAGACAGCTAAAGAACGCATTTCTTAATCACTCCTATTTATGTATCGTTCCATTTGTTAATCAGCTGCTCTAACGCATCATAGTCAAAGTCGTCTTCTGCATCTTTCATCTTGCTAATCAGTTCCCGCTGTTCATCGTTGACTCGGAATTTGGACAATTTATCCAACAAAACAGCAAAATTATCCATATCAAAATCCGCAATGGCAGAATCCATATCATGGATTATATTGTCCAGTTCCTGCCTGGAAATTTCCTGCAGCTCTTCATTCTCCTGATCATCCTGATACAGCTCATCAGCAAACCGGTCCCCCAAATGGGCGATAACCGTTGCATATTGGGCCACCAATCGATCAAAATTTCTCCGGATGAAATCGAAATTACCATCCTTGCCGGCCATTTCATGATCCTTGGCCATCTGGGAAAGTTCCTTCTGATTGATGATGGCTGCCACCGTCTTCAGGGCATGTACCTCAATAATATAGTTAGCGTAGTCACCATTTTCCAGCAGACTCCCCAACAGCTTGATTTTTTTCCTGCCATCTGTATAAACCTGTCTTAAAATATCCAGATCCACATCATCGGTCTGGGAGGTAAACGGCTTATCCGATACTGCTATTTTTTCCGGTGGCAGGAACTGTCTGAGACAGTCATCCAAATCCTTTACATCCATCGGCTTGGCCAAAAAACCCTGGAAGCCGTATTCCAGATATTGTTCCCTCATACCACTGATGGCGTTAGCCGTAAGGGCGATAACCACTGTATATTGGCACCCCGGTATTTCCCGGATTTTATACATACACTCCACGCCGTCCATTACCGGCATCATATGGTCCATAAAGACGATATCGAATTTCTCGGTAGTCATAAGGTTCAGCGCCTCAGCACCGCTTTCCACACAAGTAACCTTCAGCTTGTACGGTGCCATCATCCCTTCGGCCACCTTGAGATTTACCCTGTTATCGTCCACCAGCAATACGCTGGCCTCTTCCGCCGTAAAGGTGTATTGGAACAGCTTCCGCTGGACAAGGCTGGCATCTTTGGTAATCTTCCCCATGGGCTGCCAGTTGTCCACCTTGTTCACAATGGTCCAGGTAAAAATACTGCCCTTTCCATATATACTGTCCACGGTAATATCGCCACCCATGGACCGGCACAAGCGCTTGCTTATGGCCAGGCCCAGGCCAGTCCCTTCAACGGACCGGTTCCGCTTGGTATCCACCTGCTCAAAACTGGAGAACAGCTTTACCAAATCCGTTGGCTTAATCCCGCAGCCGGTGTCTTCCACACAGGAAAATATCTTGATATAGCCTGCCTCGTCCTCCAGCTTTTCAAACCACATTTTCATTTTTATGTAGCCGTTATGGGTGAACTTTATGGCATTTGTCAAAAGATTTACCATAACCTGCTTTATGCGGATTTCATCGCCGATAAGACTGACCGGTATATTTTCATCAATGTCCAGGATAAGCTCCACATCCTTATCCTGCAGCCGGACATTTATCATTGTAACAACATCGTTAATAATAGACGACATCTGGTATGGCATATTGATAATATCCATCTTGCCCGCTTCTATCTTGGAAAAATCCAGAATATCGTTTATGATTGCCAGCAGGGATGCCGAAGCACTCTTAATGAGCATGGCATTTTCCCGGGCAAAGGAATCAGTAGTATCCCTGATAATGAATTCTGACATACCGTTTATGGCATTCATTGGTGTACGGATTTCATGGGACATATTGGCCAAAAAGCTGGACTTGGCTCTATCCGCACTCTCAGCCCGTTCCTTGGCCCGAATAATATCAGTGATATCCACCATTATGAGCATGACTCCGGCAATTTCCTTATCCTGATTGATGGCCGGACGCACATAAATATCGAAGTTTTCCTCCATTCCATGAACCTCCATCCGGTCCATGTACTGGATGTTTTTTCCTTCATCCCTGGTCTCCTTGCACATCTCCTCCATATGCCGACGACCGATGGCATCCATCATTCCATCAAACAAGTCATAAATATAAACACCGTTATTTATCTGTTCAAAAGAATAGGTAGACCTCTGATAAAACGGCTCAGTGGCCATAACGGTGTTTAAATCCATATCCAGCATAATGGAAATATTCGGTGAGTTCTGCAACAGCATGGCATTGTAAAACACCTGCTGCCCCTTGGCATGCTCACTGTATTCCCGAAACTTATTGGCCTGCTCCGCCAAAGCCGCCAGTATGTTATTCTCCCGTTGAAGGCGCTTGATTTCGCGGTTGGCCTTTTTCAATTCAATTTGCAGAGATTTTACAGTTGTATCGGTCTCCTGCATCTATATCCCCCCTATGCCAAATGCTGCGCCACCAGCTTTAGCAAATCATCCTTGTCAAAAGGTTTCAATAAACACCCCTGAGCTCCGGCTGCTTTTATTTTCTCCTTTAAGGCCGAGTCCTCCTCCGCAGTCAGGAACAGTACTGCCACATCAGCCAAATCAGGATTGCTTCTGATTGCTGTCAATACCTCGAAGCCATCCATTTCCGGCATCAAGACATCCAGCAAAATCAAGTCCGGTACATTTTTTTCCAAAAACTGCAGTGCTTTTTTACCACTGGGAATGAGTACCGGCTTGTAGTCCTCATTGACCTTCAAAATTTTATCTACAACCTTCAGATTTACTACATTATCGTCCACAACCAAGATTTTTTTCATAAAGAGCCCCCCTATTCATGCAATTTAAAATCTTTGTCTTCATCAATAATCTGCAGCATATGGCTGGCCACCAGCGGATCAAACTGAGTGCCCAAATTTTTCTCTATTTCCTCACGGACCCTAGTCTGACAAAAGCTATTTCGATAAGCCCGGGACGAAGTCATGGCATCATAGGCATCAGCCACACCAATAATCCGGGCAACCTCAGGGATTTCCCTCCCCTTCAGTCTATCCGGATACCCCCGCCCATCATAGCGCTCATGGTGCCAACGGGCTGCTTCATATACTTCCCCCACTGAGGTAATTGTCTTTAATATATCGCCACCAATACCGGGATGACTGCGAATAATCGCAAATTCTTCATCCGTCAGCTTGGCCGGTTTGTTGATTATTTCGTCCGGAACACCTATCTTGCCTATGTCATGGAGCAAACCGGCATATTTGATATGAATCAGCTGATCCTCCGTATAGCCCATCCGCTCAGCCAACATTACCGTATATTTGGATACCCGGTCCGAGTGGCCTTTTGTGTACTTATCCTTGGCATCAATGGTGTTGGCCAATGCCTGAACAATCTGCTCAAGCATAGTGGCCATTTGCTGACTTTTATCCACAATAGCCTGAGTCCGTATCTGAACCTCTTCCTGCAAATTGGTCTGCAAATAATACAAATCCAAAATACGGTTTATTCTGGCCCGCAATAAGGCTGGGTTCAGTGGCTTGGCAATAAAGTCAACCGCCCCTTCTTCAAACCCCTGTAATTCAAGGGACAGGTCACTGTCAATGGTCATAAACACCACTGGAATGTTTACATATTTTTCGTTGGACTTCAGCTTGCGAATGATATCATGGCCATCTTCTCCCGGCATATGTATGTCCAGAAGCACTAAATCCGGCATAACGCCTGCCTCCAGCTGGGCAAAAAACTCCGCCCCGGAGCTGGCTTCCTTTATGTTGTAGGTACCGGACAACACCTCGTATACCACCTGGCAATTCATACGGCTGTCATCAACCACAAAAATTGTAAACCGCTTTATCTGAGTACCGGCTTCGGTGTTTATCCGTTTTGGCAGCACAGCATCAATGTTTCGCAATACTTCCTCATAAAGAGCCAACAGCTGATGATGGTTCAAATTTATGTATTCCACATCCCCCTGCCTGGCGGCATCTTCCATCCGCTTGGCCTTGGCCCGAAGCTCCTCCGCTCCAATATAGGCTGATGAACTTTTCAGGGCATGAACCTTCACCCGATAGCCATTCCAATCATTACCGAAATAGCAATTCTTCAGTTGCTCCAAAACATTATCTTCCACAAAGGTACTGACAATATCCAGATAAAAATCCGCATCATCCATACAGCGCTTCAGCCCTTCCTCCGTAGCCAAAAAGCTGAGCTTGTCAATTATCTGACGATTGTCCGGTGTTCTTTCCACTTCTATCTGATTTTCAGAATTTTCCATAACATCACCATTATGCAATGAATTTTCATACTATTCCCTATATTAATTTATTATAGCATTTGTCAAAGTGTTTTACCACAGATAACCTACGGTAATAACCATTCAAACAAAACAACGGAAATTTCTTTTTTAAAAAAGGAAATTACACTATCCTCATAGAATGTTACACATGAATATAGTTTATAAACAATGAAACGGACGGATAGGATATGGATACAGATTTTGCCCATAGATTAAAGGAATTGCGCATATCGAAGGATTTGACCCAAAAGGAGTTCTCAGAGCTGTTAAAAATCAGCCAAAGCGCCATATCTATGTATGAAAGTGGCCAACGGGAGCCTACCATGGAGGTTCTGGATATTTTTGCCAAATTTTTCAAGGTTGATGTCAGCTATATAATGGGTAAATCCAAGCAAAATCCAGCCATTGACATTGTCTCGCCGGGTCCGGCAAATCCCGATCCGGATGAGGATATGAATAAAAAACTCATTGCAGCCTATCACAAGGCCCCGGAGCATATTCAAAAAATCGTTACAGTATGCTTGGAGCCTTATCTGGAAGAAAAATATTAACCTTAATTAAATATCGACTCGAAGGGCCATTCAGATTGCTGTTTTAAATGTAGGAGTGATTGTATATGAAATATCATCTCCCCCGTGGAACAAAGCTTCCATTTTTTCTGGTAACCAGTCTGTTTTTGATTGCATTCCAACTACTCTCTTATTGTGTTGCTCCGGCTTATGCCGGCTCGGATGCAGGCAATGTTCAGCGAAAAACCGTCAAGGTGGCCGCCTACAATGCCGATGAAATATTTCTAATCAATAAAGACACCGGTAAAAAGAGCGGTTATGCCTATGAATACATCGAAACAATTGCCAGATATGTCGGATGGGATGTGGACTATGTTCTATATCCTGGTTTTTTGGCATGTATTGATGCAGTTAAGAACGGCGAGGCTGATTTGGCCTTTGACATAAGCTACACTGATGAACGGGCACAATTTATGTCCTTCCCTAATGAGCCAATGGGAAAGGAAAACTACTATCTATATTTTCTTGATTTTAACAAAAGCATTGTTTCCGACAATCTCGATACCCTGCAGCACAAAAAAATCGGCGTAACCCGTGGAACAAAGCAAATCGGCATATTACGGGAATGGCTGAGGAAAAACCATGTAGATGCAGAAATCGTGGAATATGCCAATTCTGCTGAACGAAAAGACGCCCTTTGGAAAGGTGAGGTAGACTTAAACCTCATTGCCAACCGGTACAGTAAAGAGCACTTTATCGCTTTTGGCAGTGTCGGTGCAGATGACTTTTATCTGACAGTTAATAAGGCCCGACCGGATATATTAAACGATCTTAATGATGCCCACAGACTGATGATGTCCATCAATCCATACTTCATCACCGATATAAGCAAGCGTTACTTTGCCTATGCCAGCATCTGCAAAAGCTTGTCAACACAGGAGCTGGATTGGCTGGAACAACACCCGGTAATTTATGTTGGCTGTCTTAGCGATGACCCACCATTCAGTTACCGAAGCACTGATACCAATGAAATAAAAGGAGCCGCCGTAGATACCCTAAATCACATTTTGAAGGTTCTATATATCGATGATATAAAACTGGAATTCAAAATGTATGAATCCTATGAAGCACTATTGGATGCCCTTCAAAACGATGAAATAGATATGATTGCCCAATACTATTTCGACTACGATAGGGCTGCCCAGGATAATGTTATCATTACCACAGACATTTATGACGCACAGATTGGCATTGTCCGTAAAGCTGGCACTTCCTATAATGATGCCTTCACAAAATTAGCTTATCAAAAAAGCCGAACTGACCGAGGATATGCCTGGAACAAGTATAATGAAGCCACCTTTATCCCTTGCGACAATCTTCTTGATTGTCTGGAGGAAGTCCACAACGGCAATGCCACTGGTGTTATTGGTCTTGGTTCCACTATAGCCATTTACGCCCAGGCCTATCCTGATCTGGAGTATACGCCAATGCTGGAAACAGTCCCGTTGTGCTTCGCCGCTTCAAAAGAAAATGTTCCTTTGATTTCCATGCTGGATAAAGGCCGGGGACTGATTAACGCCGGCGAAATTGATGCCATTATGGCTGGTCATCAGCCAATGGCTCCATTTTCTGTATACAAATTTATATCCTCCCACATAATAACCAGTCTGGTGGGGGTTACTGCCATTATTACCATCATCCTCATAGTTTTCTTTATGACCATAACCAATCGGCGTCTAAAAGCACAAAACAAGCTTATCGATGATCAAAACGCTGCTATGAAGGAATATCAGGTACAGCTGAAGAAGTCCCTGCAGGATGTCAAAAAAGCTGATAAAGCCAAGACAACCTTCCTCTTTAATATGTCCCATGACATCCGGACCCCGATGAATGCCATTATTGGCTTTACTAACCTTCTGGAAAAAAATATTGACAATAAGGAGCTTTCCCTTAACTACATAAATAAAATCCAGTCTTCCAATGAATTCCTGCTTTCCCTTATCAACAATGTACTGGAAATGGCCCGAATCGAAAGTGGCAAGGCCACCCTTGACGAAACATACATTGATTTGGAAAAAATGATACCGGAAATAGCCGCCGTTTTTGAACCGCAGATGAAAGAAAAGGGGCTTGATTTCAGCTATTCCTTACAGGTGGAGCACAATCATATTATGATGGATGCCACCAAAGCCAGGGAAATAATCTTAAATATTATCAGCAATGCTTTAAAATACACCCCAGCTGGCGGCAGTGTATCATGTGATGTAACTGAAATGTCGTCCACCACGCCAAATCAGGCCGTATTTAAAATAACCATCAAAGACACCGGCATCGGAATGCCAAAGGAATTCGTTGATACCATTTATGAAGCCTTCACCCGAGAACGAAATACAACTCAAAGTGGGATTTTGGGTACCGGCCTTGGCATGCACATTGTCAAGAAGCTGGTAGACCTGATGGGAGGCCGGATACATATCGAAAGCGACCTGGGAAAAGGTACTGCTATAACTATCACTATAACCCACCGGATAGCACCGGAACACCTGCGTCGGCATCAGGCCAGTGAAAATGTGGAAATCGACACCGAAAAATTCAAAAATATGCGCATTTTATTGGCAGAAGACAATGCACTGAATGCAGAAATAGCCCAGACCTTATTGGAGGAACAGGGCTTTAAAGTAGAGCTGGCCCGCAATGGGGTGGAATGCATCGATATGCTGACCACTTCCCAGCCAGGATATTACGATTTAATCTTGATGGATGTCCAAATGCCATTGATGGATGGATATCGGGCCGCCATTTCCATCCGGGGAATGAAGCACTCATCCTATGCCGATATTCCCATTATCGCCATGACGGCCAATGCCTTTGATGAAGACAAACGCAATGCTCTATGGTCCGGTATGAATGCCCATATTCCTAAACCATTTAATATCAACCTGCTTTTTGAAACCATTGAAATGGTTATGGAACATAAACATTTCTTCATTCGCAGTGACATAATGAATGAATTTAAAGAAAAGTATAAAGCAATGGGCCTAAAGTGCGGACAACTGATTTTCCGACCGGATTCAACTGCAGAAATTCTCTATTATGATGAAACCACGCAAAACATTGTCGGTTGTATCAATAATGAGGAATTTATGTCATATACCAAAGGAACATTTATCAATATTATCCCATCAACGGAGCTAGCGAAAATTGACCGGCAAATTGGTGTCATTGAAGAAAGTCAAGCCCCTCAGGGTACCTTTGATTTTAACATTATTCGCCGGGATGGCCAGATACGACAGCTAAAAACCATAGGCTGTCGGGCCTTCAACGGAAAAGAAATTGTCTGCTTCGTGTACTTAGCTGACATTACAGATATAAAATAACGGCTACAAAAAATAGCTGAGACAAGATATCATCTCTTGCCTCAGCTATTTTACTGAGTAAATTTATCCCATAAACAATCTTAACCGGCTCAATTCTTTTTCCTCCCTAAAGGTTATTCAATAATAATTTCAGCGTCTGGTGCATTTTGCTGGCGGATGATGACATCCGTTGACTCAGTCCCGAAGAGCATTGGCTCCCGCATGATATGCCCAGGCTTGGTCAGTTGCGTGCTGTCGAAGGCGTACCAGCCGTGCAAGTTGGTGAGACGCTCACGCATCATGTCCACTACACTGAGATTATCGCCATAGAGCTTGTCATAATTTCTGCCGGCATCAATCAGAACGGCACCATTGGTCCTGACCTTACCATCAGTATACAGCTGGAAGGCCCGTTCCTTATCATATGCCATATCCAAATTGTTCCAGTATACCAGTTGTTCGCCATCATGCGTAGGCGTGCGACCGTAGATGGCCAAATTCGTCTGTGAGTTATCAATATACAGTTTGTCCACGGCTAGCGCATCATCCACGGCAAGGTCACCTTTGTCCACATGAAGATAACCGTATTGCGTCCAAAGGCTAGGCATTTGCGTACCATACTTAGAGCGAAGGCTTCCAACATAAAAATTTCTGCCAATTAGCTTCTGGTCATCCGGGCCAGTGGCTGAAAATTTAAACACCGAGCCATCGGTAACTGCTGTAATCCCTCTGGCGTAGATGTCGTTGCCAGACAATGCTAGATCGCCTTTCAAGATTGCCAGCTTCTCGAAGTACACGCCGCCGTCTTCGCGGACTTTGGTCGTCAAATTTCGCTTGACCAGAATGGCATCCGTCACATGCAGGTCGCCATTCCTTTCCGTCAGACTCACATCCCGTCCGGAATCCACTAATCCGTTTAAATCAATGATGATATTTTGGGCACCCGGCGTATATTGACTGCCGCCGGCGGACATGGAAATATCTCCCGTCTGTGTGGAAGTTTTTCCTTTAACATATATTTTGCCTAAATCCACATCAATATTGATATTATCCTGTGCTGTAACAGTGTCCACATTCGGCCCATTGTCGCCGATGGTGACATCGCCAGTTCCCACACGGATATCAATGCTGCCTCCGGTGGAGGTAACGGCGCAACCTATGTCGATATTACCTTTGTTCGTAGTCATATCAATATTTTCAGCAGCCTGCACCATATGCCCGACGGAGATATCGCCATCATCAGTCTGGATGCTTACGCTTCCATTGACATTAACATCCCTTTCAAAATACACACTTCCCTGGTCGACGATATTGGCCGTAATACTTTTCTTGGCTTGGATATCGTCAGTAATGAATATATCACCGTTACGGCCGTTCAGCGTGACGCCGCCGCCGGAATCCAGTTTACCGTTGTCCAGGATGATAAAGTTTCCAAGGTTCCATCCTTTTTGATAGTCGTTCTTTCCGGCTTTCATCGTGATGTCGCCGGTTTCCGTGGATGTTTTACCTTGAATGATAATGTCCCCGCGATTGGTTCCGACAGAGATATTCTTCTTTGCCGTTATAGTTTCATCATTCGGCGTGTTGTCGGTGCCGATGACAATATTTCCAGCTTCTGTCCCCATCGACACGCTTGCATTTTCGGATTGGACGGAATTATGAATTTCAACATTGCCTGTACCGGAAATATCCGCAATGACATCGCCCTTTTCGGCAATGACATCGCCGGCAAAATGAATATTACCATCACCATTTACATAGAAACGGGCTTCATTCCCAGCTTTAAGCAAGGTTTCATTCTCAGATAATTCGCCGATACGGATGCCTTTTCCATCAGAGCTTGGGTTTGTGACCCGAATATCAATGTCATTTCCGGCACTGATTGTTCCGATGTAAGTGAGCTCATCGCCCACAGATAAGAGGACATCGTGTCCAGCATCCATGTCTTTGCCCAAGCCAACAAACTGTCCGTTTGCGCTATTGACCACAATGTCATGCGCCACCTTGGTTTTTCCAAGCAGCCCCACATTATCGCCGGCGTTCAGGATCAGATTACCTTCGGCACCGTTCCCGCCAAGGACATCGATGGTAGCGTCCTCGTCCATAGCAATAACATCAAGTCCGCCCCGTTGAGCAACATTGGTGAGTTTAATATCCCCTTGTATAGGTGTCTTCACGCCCACGATGAAATCATCCCTGTCGTCGTCGTAATAGTTGGTTGTGGCCTTGACACTGCCGCCAATGACACCGCCATCCTTCAACGCGTCGGCAACGAAGATGGAAAACGCGTTTTTATCGCTTTCCAGAGACACACCTTTTCCGGTGTAAGTCTCCACCACCGGCGTTTCGATTTTTACGCCCGCCGCCTCATTTACAGCACCGCCCGCCTTGATAATCAGGGAGTTGAAATTCTTGATTGACGGATCGTAGTTTCTTAAATCGTCGAGGGCCTTATCGCCGGTGGAGATATCACCGTTGATAGACACATCTCCGCTGACGGAGGTGAGATTTATGTCGTCTGCTGCCACGAGCTTTACATCTGTATTCAGGCTACCGTCGGATTTCAGCGAGATAATCCCCTTGGCGTTGCCAGTTCCGTCGCCATTTGCCTGAAGTTTACCTGAAACCACATGGAGTATGCCTTTTTCTTTTGTATTTTCTACGGCAATGTCACCGTTTACAACAGACTGCCCGGAAAGCTCCAGCTTATCTGCGCTGTCCTTGACCAAAACATTTCCCTGAAGGGAAGTATTTTCGTCCACATTCTCTACTGCAAGCGCACCAAAAGCATTGTTAACCCCCCGCAAATCCACGCCTGCAGCGCTGACAGCGGTAACCTTTTGCGCCTGGATGCCAGTGCCCGTCTCTTGCAAAACAGAACCTGTCGTCGAGGCCAGTGTTACATCCTTACCCGCTTTAATTATCGTATCTTGCGCCTGCACCAAATCTCCGCTATTTTTGACGGAAACTGACCCAGTCACATCCCGGTTGATGGCGACGGTCAGCGTGTCGACACTGTCTTGAATACGAACATCCCCGGAAATGGCCGGCTTCTCGCCCGTTTGGGTTTCGATGCCGTCCACGGTGATGCTGTTGAACTTGTTTTCCCCTCTTTCCAAGGACAGGGATCCCCCGCTTTTTGCCGTGACATTATCGGCAACGATTTTGCCTGTGTCAGTCTGGGAGATTTTACCTTCGCTCTCAACGGCAAAATTATTCTTGATATTGATGTTCCCAAGAATTAATGTTCCGTTATGAATATCCTCGGCAAGGCTGTCCATGCCCCGGATATGGGCGGAGTTCGCCGCAATGTTCACCGTAGCGCGGTCGTTCAAGATGCGGATTGCATGATCATCGTCGCCAACGATGCCGTTGTCATCGTCCGTATCAAATACCAGTTTCTTTCCTGCATTGATGTAGGAATCGGCAATATCCGCGTTTGCATCGCTCATCTTGAAGCCCTTTTCACTATTCAGGAAAATAGTATCCCCAGCGAACATGGCTCCCAGACGGAGGAAATCATTACTATTCACATTCTTGATGAACACATTTTCATCAGCACGGACCTCTATCAAGTCACCGCTCAAGGAAACGTCCAAAGGCTTGGCCGAAGTTCCGATGCTCTCCGCACCGCCGATGAGAATCAGATTATTGGCCGTAATATTGGCTTGGTTGCTATTAAGTGCGTTATAGATTCCTTTTTCGGAAAATAGGCGCACATCGCCCGTTGCGCCATTTTGGGTTGCATCGATAGTGCCAATGTTTATAGCAGAGTTTTCCTCCTTCATATCGGTGCGGCCAGCCACGGAGACGGTGCCACCAGCCTGCACATTCAGTATGCCGCCTTCCTTCAGATTAACACCCAATGGAATGTTACCTATAATCTGGAAAGACTCTACATTGCCGTTTTCGTCACGATTGACGGTAACATCGGCGGCATCTGCGTTCATAAGCTGCTTCATATATGCAATATTATCTGCTCCGGACAAATCGTCCACGGTAATCGTTATTGGCTGACTATCGAAAGTACCTACGCCCTTTGCGGCGGTCAGGTTTATATTCTTGCCAAAGACACTGGCTTCCCGATCTGTCTGATCGCTGTCACCACTGTCCTTATTCACCAGCTTTTCTCTGACGGCGTAGAGCATCATTTCCTTTGTCCACTCAAAGGTTGGATTATTTGCCTTATCGACCAAAGACTTATAGGTGTCATCCTTCGCCAAATATTCCTCTGCATTGGCGTACTGGGAATACTTGTAGGCGGCGGTTTGTTCAAGATAGGCACCCGCGGTGTCGTACTGCGCGTAAGCAACATAGTTCTTATTACCGTCTTTTGCCAGCTTCTCTGCCTTTTGCGCGTCAGTAAGGCCTGCGTAAGCACCTGTGCCTGCTTTGTAGTTTTGGTAATCGGCTGAAGCATAAATCTTCTCCACCGCTGTTTTTTGCTCCACATACTCGGCTGCCCACTGTTCCTTCGTCTTGCCCATATAAGCAAGCTCCACATTAGCCTTGTAGTCGTCGCGTTTCTTCTCCAAGCCAGTGATATACGCACCCTTATAGGTATAGTTCCCATCCGCGTCCTTTTCGCCGTCGATTAGTCCCGCATCAATCCAATGGTGTACCTTGCTGTCCACGCTCTCAGAGGACAGTGAGGTGCCAGAAAGCACATCGATGAAAGAGCCATCAGCTACAGTTAGGTTAACATCACCTTCTTTGGACACGATTTTGCCAATGCGCATATCGCCACCAGGCGCCGCTTCCGCCAAATAGATGTTGCCGTTCGCGCTGGCGTTAACCTGCGCGCCATGGCTATCATTAGAGATGAGCGCATCCGGAGAGACGATTTGGACGGACTGCGTCTCCGTGCCGATGCTGCCTTTCTTGCTGGACAGGTTGATATTCCAACCAGCTACGGCCACACCGCCTTCCGACTGGGTGATATTCCCCGTGGCGTTCAATGTCACATTCCCCAGCACCGCATCTTTGTTGAAAACAGTGCTGCCGTCTTGGCTCTCCAATGCTAAGATTTCCACATTCCCAGGCAGGAATCGATCTTCCAGCACACCGCCGACGGCGGTAATATCGATATTTCCTTTGCCGGTGGAAACGGCGTGCAGCTGGATATTGTCCGTCACATTGCCGTTTGCATCTTTCGAGCCGAGGGAAGCAATATGGAGACCTGTAATATCGTCATGGGCCGTCAGCCTCACATTCTCGCTTCTTAAGGTCGTGTTGCCACTCTGGGAAATGCCGCCACCTTCGGATACAATCTCAAGCTCCGCCTCATTGTGGGAGTTGGCCATATTGCCCGTCAGGTTCACATTGCCGACGCTATCGATTTTGATACTGCCCTTTTCATCACCGAGCAACCCAATTCCAATGTCCTCGGAGGCGTCCATTAAATAGTTGTAAAGTACCAGGGTAGTCGCATCGTCCTTCCACCGGGTAACTTTCTTCTTGTTCCAGCCGAGAAAACCGGATTTTTTAGTATAGGTTTCCTTGTCATAAACCCTTTGGCTCAAAACCTTGGTACTTCCGTGAAGAGTCAGATAACCAGGCGCCACTTCACCTCTTGGATTAGCAACCTCATCGGTAGAGAGAACAGCTCCCTCAGGCAGACCCATATCCTTTCTGTCGCTTTCATCAATTACTTCTGATTCCTGCTCCAGTGCTACCAGCTCCTCGCTGCTGGAGGTCTTAATCAAGCCCCAAGCAGCGTACTTCTTCGTGTTCTCATAGGTCTTGGTTGACTGCACATTTTTGCCATTGACCCATGTGTATATCTGCCCATCTTTTACATCGTACGTCAACGGGTTGTCGTAGGAAAGATTGTTGCCTGATACTTCGGCATCCTTGTAAATATCGCCTTCAACATTCGCATGCTCGCCCAAATAGGTGGCATGGTCCGCTATATAACGGGTCTGCCCTCTCCTGTATTCGGTCCAGGTATTCTTAGCCGTGTCGGCAATGGTGATTACGCCCTCCCGTTGGTTGTTGATGACTTTGCCCACATTCATGTCCAGCCCAGTCTTGTTCGTCAAAAAAATGTTCGCTGCACCATCAGCCACCAATATTCTGCCGTATGCGCTGCCGCTAGGAGGCATGGCCTCATTAAGGATTCCGTCGGTGCTGGCAATCCTGCCCGTCAGATAGACCTTGCCCCCCGTCGGTTCGATATCTTCCACCACCAGATTGTTCGCGGAAGGATCCCAATAGACCTGCGCCTCATAGTAAAAGGCATTATCATAGCTATCCCATTTGACCCCGCCGTCGTTGACCTTGTACATGGTGCGGTTTTGGACGATTGCTGCACGGTCCGCCGGACTCTTTTGCGCCGTGGCCAGCTGCTCCTCCTCCACTGTGGCGGCGTATGTCTTGTAGCCGCTCTGAATCAGTCCGTTCACATTGATATTGGCGGCGGATATATAGATATCACTACCAGCGATATAGCCTGTCGGCACAGTGATGCCGTCACGACTATATTCTTTCAATTGCGCTTCATCGCTATTACTCGTCTCGTCAAAACCTTTCTGCTTCAAGTCTTCTTGCAGATTATTGGCCACATCCGCAAGGTAATTCTCCGGTTCACCGCTGATATGGACTATGCCCTCTTTGTAGTCTTGAACAATACTGCCTTTTGCGATGAGTCTGACATTGGCTCCCGATATGCCTGTTGGCCGCTCCTGTGTACCGCCATTGATGTGGATATCCCCATATGCGGTTTCGTTTTTGATGGTCACATTGCCACAGGCATTGCTTATTGTGCCATTCACTTCCACATCGGTGATGGCAATATATTTGAAGTTGCCGTTTTTGATTTCTGCAATGTATGTTTGCTTTTCTTCATCCGTCAGCTCATCGCTATCCATAATCTCTTTTCTCAATTCCGGCGTCAGCTTGACAGTACTCTCTCTGTCGCCCTCGAAGGTATTGTCCACCAAAAGCTCCGATGGCTTTCCATCGTTTTCACCATAAATACTGCTGAAGGCCGCTTTTCCCTTAGCTTCATTGATTTCGTTGATTTTTGCGTTCCCTTCAGAAACATTTGGCGGAATGACATTATCGTCATTGTAAACGATCTGGCCCCCCTGCTCACCCATGATGACATTGTTCAGTCGCAGATAGGCGTCGGATTCATTTTTGATGGTGATGTCAGGGGCAGCATTGGCGCGCAGCTCACCGGTGCCGGTCAGGTTATTGGCCTGCACATTGATATTTCCACCACTGGTGGCGATATCCGGAATATCTACATAGAAAACCGGACGGCCGGAGCTGATATATACAATGTTACCGTCTGTATCTGTCTCCGTGAGCCCCAGTTCTACCATCTTGCCCTGTATTCTCCCTCGCTCCAGGACATAGGCTTCCATCTTGCCGTCATTTGCGCCATCATTTTCGGCATCATAGGCGGCAATCAATTTGTTTAGCTCATCCAGTCGCTCGCTCAAAGTGTTGGCATAGTCAAATGTCCCCTGTGTTATGCCAGCCTTCACCTTTTGGTTGGTTAGGTTGTTGTCCGTTTCGATTTGGAGCCCGCCCGTTACGGTGCCTTTGATGGTTACATTAATAGGATCGGCAGTGCCCGCAATGAGGGCACCAGTCACATTGACAGTACTTTCTTTCATCTTATCCGATGATTCTCTTTCAACGACCGCATTGGAGGAAAGGAACTTCTTGTCCGTGCTGGAGCCACCAATGGTCCACTCCCACTTGCTCTCGTCCTTGGCAATCTCTTCCCTGCCGCCACTGGCAATAGCGTTGATGTTTCCGGTGGAACGCACGGTCCCGCTTACATCCACCATTCCCTTGTCCGCGGCAATATTATAGTCCACATCCGGGGATGTAACAGGGATTGCCGAGTAGTTGTAGGCACCTGCCTTGAGGTCGGCCTTAAGATTGGACTTTATGCCTTGCGCATCGTATCCCGTGTAGAGACCAACATCGCTACCACTGTCAATTGTACCCGCTACATTTACATTGTTCGTGCGATTCATCGTGGTCTTATTTTTGGCCGCAAGAGAGTAGCCGGCAAAAGCATACACTGTAGCGTCGGCATGTGATTTCAGGGATTGGTTGTCGTAGGCGGAGAGAATGATATTCTCTTTTGAGGCCTCTTTTTCGCTGTTTAGCGTCGCACCACGCAGCACATCCACCGTGTTGTTGATATTCAGCTTGTTTTCGCTGACTGCGTCGGTTTCCACTGCTGCGCCGCCGCCCTTGGTATTGACATGGTTCGTCAGGTCATTCAGGGAAGATGCGATGTATTCCTGTAGTTTTGATGTAGTGATTTTCGCATTTTCGCCGATGCTGACATTGCTGTTTTCCGTGATGTCCATAAGGCTACGCAGACTATTGCCGGAAATGATGCCACCGAAATAGTCCTCCAAGGTATGGGAACGTACATCGGCTTTTCCGTTTTCGTCTATATCGTCGTAGGCTCCGGTGATAATGTAATTCATGGCGCTCGCCTCTAAACGGTTGCCGATGATATCCGCACCCTTTTCCACCGTGGCCCTGGTGGTGGTGGTGATTACATTATTTGCACTGGTACCGCTCAGGCCCACAACTTCACCATGCCCTTCCGATGCCGTCAGACGTGTCTCATCCCGGTGAGTAGCAGAAAGGGATACAAAATCACGAACATCCCATTGGCCGCCGATACGGCTTTCCACGCTACTCGTTGATGTGTTCCCCACATGGGCCCCCACATAGTCAACCAGTCCACCGCCACCTGCGGTGGCAAGTGCCTTGCCCTTGTTCTCGCCATAAGCCAAGACCCGCAGACTGTTTAGTATTGTTGTTTGTCCTGTTTTCCCCGTGAGGGAAGCAGTCAGTGTTTCCTTGCCACTGATGTCCGCGCTGGTATTGCCCACCGCCACGGCACCCACGGTGACGTCATTGATATACGCCTTACGGTCCACATAGGACTTACTGTTTAAGACGAGATTAGCATCCGAGTCAAAGGTGCTGTTCTCCACGATGACCTTGGAGGTAGCATTGGTGTCCAGTACAACTGCATCCGGATCGACAGCCACGCCGGAGACGTTCTGCCCCTTCACATTGCCCTCAAGGGTGCGACCATTGACATCCCCCAGCAGGGAGGTGAAAGCTACCGTTTTTGCGTTGAAGGTACCACCTGCCACGCTTACTTCCGCGCCCAAATCCATATTGCCCTTGCCCAGCATCCGGCTCACGCCGAGAATGGAGACGGTGGTATTGCCTGCACTGAGCTTGCCCATGGTGTTGTTGGTTGCACCCAGATGGAACGACTTGGCGGCGAATGTGCCAAATGTGTTGTTAATGCCCGTAATTTTGGCCGCAGCAGTCCCCTTGTCATCGATGGTGGCATGGTTCACTGCCACATCAGCGCCGCTGACGCCCACGCCTTGGGTATGGGATTCCAGTGCGTTATTTTTCTTCGCATCGATAGTGATACCTTCGGCAGCGGAGATTTCATTTTTTCCGGCCAGTGTGACGCCCACATTCCCGGCATTTTTCACATTGGCAAAGGTGAACGCAGCTTGGGCCAGAGAAACCCCAGTATTAGCAATTTTTGCACTGCTCTTGCTCTCGTCGTTTGCGTTGACGGTGATATTCCCCTTGCTTTCAATGTCACTGTTCGTGATATTGATATCCGTTGCGCCCTTGTTCACGATGCCAGCGTAGCCAACGCCAACGCCAATGCTTCCCACTTCGACTGCGTTCACATCGACTTTGGAACCGTCGCCAGTTTGTGTCTGAACGGCTTCGATATTGATATTATTGCCCGTAATGGCAGCATTATCCAATGTCACATCCGTGTCATGGTTCACATGGATGATGGCATCCGTAACACTGGCGGACACAGTGCCACCCACAGCAACTTCTGTATTTTTTGCAGAAATATCACTGGTCTCCTTTGCCGTCATAATGACATCCTTACCGGCTGTTAAGGATGCGTTTCCATCGAACTGGGTATGGACGCCCTGCTTATTGGCCGCAGAATCAGGTACAGAGAGGTCTATTTCCTTATTTTTTGCCGTTTCGAGGTTTTGCTTATCTGAGGCTGTCAAGCCGTAGAATTTTGCACCGGCAGTACCAAGTGCCCCCTTCGCGTTGTTCACGCTGTCCAGGTGAATTTTCATCTCGTCTTTTGTAACCTTATCAGTGCCCATGCTCTTGCCGTCCTCGTCGGCAGCATTGCTGAGCTGGGCATCGGTGATGCTCTGGTTTATCGAGGTGACTGCCACATTAATGCCCGCACCGACACCACCTACAGCAACACCTGTCACGCTGCTCTTGATATCCCGCGTTTCATCTGCTGCTACAACGGCATTATTTGCCGCCTTGATGGTGCCGCCCGTTACATTGGCACTTACACTGTTGCTCACATTGTTCAGGGCGACAGACACCCTGACGCCTGCGAGACCAATAGCACCCACGCCACCTGTGGAATCAGCTCTCAGTGTGTCCGTAGCCTTCACAGTGATATCATTGGCTTCCAGATTGCTGTTTGTCACCAGGGCGGTAGTTTCACTGGTAGTGTTGTTGATGCCCACATTGGCGGCCAGACCTGCGCCAATTCCCACAGCTCCGCTGGCTGTGACGAGGGTATTCTTCCAGTTGTTCTCGTTTTCCGCAACCACGGAAATATTCTTTTCGTTCCCTTCAGCCTTTGCTTTTAGGTTGCTGTCCTTCACTTCCGCCTTCACGATGGAAGCATCGTCCATGATGGACACGCCGGCCCCTGCTGCCGCTGTGCCGTAACCGCCGGAAATACTTCCACCGATATTCATGGTATTGCTGTTGCCAAGATGTGAAGCCTTGATTTCGGCGTTACCGTCAAAGACTGTATCCACATTGTCCATCTTTGCACTGATTTCGCTTGTATTATCACGGCGCACGATGCTGTCGCCGGAAGCAACGCCTGCGTCTCCGCCGGCACCCACGGCCACGGCGAATGCCAATGCTGAGGAGCCATGCTTGGCGGTAGCGTCAACGGTGAGATTCTTTGAGTATACCTTCTTTTTATCAGAGGTGGAGAACACCTCCGCCGCTGTCGTCCGACCCAAAGTCTCCCAGTTTGTGGACACGCCAAGAGAGACTCCCACTGTTCCCGCCGCGCCAACGGAGGCTGTGCCGGTGAAGGAGCCTAAATTAGTATAGTCTTTAGCGTTTACATTCACATCAGAATATTGCTCCGAAGAATTAATGCTGGCATCCTGAATTTTGGCCGTAGTTTTCCCTTTGACGGTATTCAGGTTCACCGTGCCCGCAAGGCCCCCCCCCACATTGGAAGAAGCCGCCACACCGCCGGAGGCCATCTGGGAAATGATGGTATGGGTGGCGGAGCTGTCCACCACGATGCCGGATTTTTGTTCTTCGGTACGGTTGTCGCTGAGCTTTTCCCTGTCCGTAGTGAGGTCTATATTTTCCGTGGTAAAGAGATTATCATCCTGCGGTCTTGTAACTGTGATGTTATCAGTGCCCGCTGCCACAATAGAGCCACCCTGCACCAGTGAATCGGTGCTACCGGTGATCTCATTGATAGCAACCGCCGCGCCCAATGCCGCCTTGGTGTTCGCGCCGATAGCAAAGCCCCCGGCGAAATTGTAGAGGCGGTCATCACTCTGGGCCACCGTACCTACGCTGCTGTTCGATGTGATATTTTGGTTCTTGATGATAGCGTCCACATCGTTATCAATGTAATTGTAGCTTCCGGAGCCAGCAAAGGAAGCTGTTCCGTTTACGGCCACGGTTCCCCCGATGCCTACGGAATGTATATCACCATCGCCGGTGGCACGCACTTGGGTGAGTCCCATGTTTGCTTTCGTGGTTTTTCCGTCGTCAGTTGCCATCTCTGCCAATGTATCTTGATTAATACGATTGATGGCCAGGCCAACGGATCCGGCCGCAAAATTCCCCACCGATATATCGCCTACGGCGCCCACGGTGTTGATTTTGCTCTTGGTATCTGCCACAACATCAATCGTCGGATGCTTTGCGGCATCGGCTGCGTTGATGTTTGTGTTGTTCAGGACGGCACGATTTTCTTTGTTGATTTCCGATACTGCCGCTGCGCCTTGGAGATTGAGAGGATTCTTGCCCCAGCTTACGCCGATACCAGCCCCCACGGTGGTTACACGGGACTTCTCCGTTGTGGTTCCGTCTGTCCTGTTGTCCGCAGTGGAGACTTCAATCTTGCCGTTTTCAGTCGTTGTAATGTCGGCATGGTTGATTTCTGCCCGCAATTTTTCTTTGTTGTCGGCAGAACCAATGGCAGTGTAGGCAACGGCACCGCCGACCCCCACTTTGGCATTTCCTACGGATACGCTTCCCGCCACAGTAGTCTTTTGCGTCAGGTCCGTCGCCGTAACAGAAAGCTTCTGCACGTTGTTAAGTTCAGTATTGGCAACGGTATTCCCAGCCGTCTTGCCGTCGATGATGCTTTCCGTATTGCTATTGCCCCGGTTGATGGCCACGGTTCCCACTGCACCAGCAACGGCCTTGCTCGCCTCTACATCCACTCCGGCGGCCACTGCCAAAGCAGTGCTCTTGTTCGCAGACGCAAGGGTAATAGAGGCCGCATCGGACAGATTTACGGTATTGCCTGTCAGATACGTCCCAGTGGTATTGTTGATGGAATTGTAGGCAAGGGACAGTCCAAGGGCCATGCCTTGTCCGCCCGCTGTCTCGCCGGCGATATTGAAGATGGTGGAGGCATTCTCCGCCTGTTCGCTAATGGTCTTTCCCGTAATGGTGTTGTTTGCGAAAGTAACCTTGGTATCGTTCTTGAGGTCATTCCAGCTGCCGGAGCCAGCCCCGTTAAACGCCTTGCCGCCAATGGCAACGCCCGCGCCCACAGAAACAATAATAGAATCGCTGGCCGCCTCACCGTTCACGGTATCCGCTTTGATGACAGAGTTTTTAATGTCCGCCGCGATGTCGTTCTTCACATTGCTATAGGCAATGCCTGCGCCAACACCGGCCTTACCATTCCAGCCGCCGGCCATGGCGGCAGTGATGGTGAGGCTCTTGTTTGCATCCAGTGTCCGCTTGGCAGTGTTCTCATTGTCCGCCGCCTGGTCCGCTGCCTTGCCAGCGTCGGTATTCTCACTATTGCCGTCAAGGGCGGATTTTGCCTCTGTCGTATCGAGATAGCTTTTTCCCGTGGTGTCTATTCCTTTTGCTTCAAGGACTTCCTTATTATTCTTATCTGCGTCCACCGCATCCTTCAGAAGGGACTTGGTCTTCTCATCGAAGCTGTCATCGCTGTCAATTGCATTTTTTTCTTCGGTGCGCTCTGCATCGGTCTTGAGAACAGGGACTTCCCCTGCTTTGACATTTACTGCGCTTGCTTGTGGACCCTCTATGGTTGCCCCGGAAATATAGGCATGGGTGGTGTTCTTTGCGCTGGTGTAAGCAAAGGCTCCTTCAAAGCCGTAGCCACTGTTACCTCCGGCATAGGTCGCTGCCAATGCACCATTGAGTTGGGTGGTTCCTTTTTGGGTTTCAATGTTCACCGACTGGAAATTTTGATATTCTCCGCCGATGATGCCACTGGACAGATTGTTTTCCAGAGCACTGACAGCCACAGCACCGCCCACACCAACATTGGTTGTACTGCCGTTGGTTAAGTTAGCGGTAAGGCCGCCCGCAATTTGGTAATCAGTGCCCTTGGACTTGTTGGTGATGATTCCAGTGCCGTCAGACGCTCCCGTGATGGTGTTGTCAATCATCAAGGCGTGAATGTCCTGCTTGGCCCGATTGTAATACACCACACCTGCACCAAAGATATTCGTACCGTTGCCTTTGGAGGCGCTGACGCCCATGCCTGCCGCCGCTTCAACACCCATTTTGACGGCGGAATTCGAGACAGACTTCACCTGCTGAATAATGGAATTTCGCAGCAGGGAATCCACATCCCGTGTGGATTCGTTCATGGCGAAGGTGCCGCCGATGCCTACCTTGGTGGCAGAGCTGTCCGACCGCAACGTGTTCTTGATGTCCGTGCCGCCGAAGGTGACGGAACCAAGAATATCCGTCGCAGAAAGGGAGACGGATTTCACATCGGCAGGGGCAGAATTATCTACATTTTTTATCGTCACGTTATCCAGCACAGCGTCTGTCCGTCCACCGAGGAAGGTCAGGGCAACGCTGCCCTCGGCGCCGATGGATGCACCAGCGCTTTTGCTTGTTCCTATTGGTGGTGCTGCACCATCGTTTTTCGGCACCGCATCCGGGTTGGCTGCCTTTCCGGCCTCCTGCGCCGATTGGGAGGCATTCGGCGCAGCTTCGTCATTCTGCGACGCTACTTTGTCCTGTTCCAGATTTTCGGTGTTGGCCTTGGCCTCCTCTGCTCCCTTCCGGCCTTTCTCGGACCATTGCCCCCACTTTTCAGAGTCCTTCCGCTGGTTTACGTTCTCGCTCATATCTGCTGTGGCAGAGGAAACGGTCTTGGCCTTGGCGTCGTTCGAAAGCAGGCCCATTGTGATGGCCGAAAGAGAAAGTTTTTCCGTAGTAATGCTACCCTTGGCGTCACCGGTCGTGGCTGCTCCCAATTTTTCGGAGAGGGTATTCCCAACAATGTTTCGTGCCAGTGCCGCATCAGCGTATATTTTCTTGGCAGCTTTTTCCTCGTCGGTGGTATTTCCTGAAGGCGCATTAATACCATTGCCATTGTCGCCGACCATGGCAATGCTGTTCACGTCATAGTTGACAATGCCCACACCGATGCCGAATGCCTTGGAGCTTTCGCTTCCCTCTGACTGGCTACGGGCAGAGTTGTCTATGTTTGTTGAGTTCATGGCAGTGAGCCTAATTATAGGGGATTGGATGACAGTCTCATCATCCAAGGAAATAACGCTATTATTATCCCCATACGAGAGGGCCACCATGCCGGAAACGCCGATGGAATCTCCCTTGCCGGCATTTTTCACTTCATTCTTACCATCGAGAGCAGTGCTGGCGTTAGCACTAACCGACTCAGTACCATTAAGAGTTACGCCCTTACCGGCCATAATCAAGCTGTTGTCGCTGATGTTCTGAAGTCCCATGGTGGAACCTACCCCCACCTTGCCGTTAGCCTCGGTGGCACCATAGGTTCCCTTGGCGTTGGTAGTAGCGTCGGCAGACAGCTTTACCTTACTACCATCGATTTTGGTCTGCTGACCTAAAAGTACAATGGCATTATTCTATAAGGTATTGATACCTACAGAACCATCCAACACAACAGTGGCCGGGGTCACCTTATTGGCCTGGCCCTCACTGCTCACTTCGTATGAAAGGACACTGTTCGTATCCTTATTATCCTTCTTGTACTTACCCATGCCGGCGGAAGCATCCATGGAGACGGCTTCGCCCTTGATTTGGGCAGACTTATCCCCTTCGCTGTCAAGCACTATATTGGCATTGTTCTTTACATTGCTGACCAAAACGGCAGCACCAATTTCCACCTTGTCCGAGTTGGCCTGGGTATTCTTCACTGTAAATCCAAGACTATTCTCATTGTCTTTGGTGGCCGTCATCAGGGAATCAGCCGCCACCTTAACCGAGCCATCTACAGTATCCGATACCTTGGTAGCAGTAATAACTGCATTTTTACCAATGGTAATGTTGGCATCATTTTTATTGGAAACAACACCTACAGCTGCACCAAGACCAAAGGCAGAATAATTATTTGCATTGTCGCCACCCTCATTGGTGCCTTCCACCTTGTCCTTGATGTCCTTAATGCCCCCCTTGCCATCTGTTCCGGTGGCATCCTTAGCCTTTTCATCATTAGTGTCTACATTGGCATCCTTAACTACCTTGGTAGGGTCAATGGACTTTTGCTCGCTGTTCTTCTCATCCTGGGATTTCTCAGAATCTGGTTTATTTTTTTCCGCATTAGCCGCCGTATCATCTTCGCTCTGCTGGTCACTGTCAGCCTGGGCGGTTTCTTTCTTGGCGGAAGCATCTGATTTAGCCTCATTATTCACAGTCAGCTTCAACCCAGTGGTATTATTAGCGGCTTTTATGTCCACTGCTCCGGCATTTATGGAGCAATTCATGGTCACATCAGCGTTGGTATCGTAGTTGACTAAACCAACATTGGAAACTACATAGCTGGTTGCCCCCACGGCTTTCACATCAACATTGATGTCACTGGTGGTGCCAGCCCCAATGGACACCTTGCCCTGAGTCGCCGTCAGAGCTGTAGTCCCTGTCGCAGGGGCATTCACTGTTACCCTGGATTTGGTGTCACCGGTCAGAACTGCCATACCAACTACGGCCGAAGTATTAACACCGCCACCGGCTGTTGCTGAAAGCTCGGCTTTGGTATCAGCATTGGCAGAAATCTTAATGCCATCACCATCACCATTTGCTCCACTAGCCGTTAGATTGCCATCGATAACTATGTCTGCCGTGTTATAGACGCGAGAAATAGCCACGGCAGCCACTGGCATAGCAGAAGTGTTTCCCACCGTATTGCCATTGCTGTCCTTACCCTGGGAAGGGACAGCAACGGATTGCTTTATTTCCACCTGAGAGGTGGCAGCAATATCAATATCTTTACTCGTAATAGTGCTATTTGTCCCAATATTAACGGAAGACTTGTTCTTCTTGCTGGAATAGTTCACAAAGAGATACTTGTTGGCTCCGGCTTCATTGCTTGCCAGCTTGTCAATAGTACCTTCCAGGGCGGAATCTTCCCCGAATATCATGCCCTTCAATGTGTCCGTCAGGGTCATTGGAGTACTGTCCTCATAGGTACTGGTGCTTGCTGCCGTAAGCTTAACAGTCCCGTCACTGCTGGTAATCTGAACACCATTAGTCTGGGCATCCTTACCAATATTTATGGCAGCCGAAAGGTCCGTTGAACGCTCGCTCCAACGGATAGGGTTGGTATCCTTGACATTGGATGTCTCTTTGGCCGTGATAATAATATCGCCGCCAGCACCTTGAGAGGCGGTAAGGCCATTCAAACCAGCGGATACCCCGCCCGATATATTAACCAAGCTGTTAAAATCCAAATCCTTCGTGCTCCGAATTTTGGCCCCATCGTTAATATTGATGATGCCCGCCCCTAGCATAACTCCACTGTGGGTATTTACTTGTCCCTTTATGTCAATGCTCTTGGCATTGGCATAGGAACCGGTATTAAGCGAATTAACAGCCGCTAGCGTAATATTAGCCGGAGTATTATACAATGTATCAAAGGCATTTCTGGTAGGAACCAGCCCCGTAAACTGTCCCGCGTTAATAACACCTGATGCCCCCACGGCTATTCCATCAGGACTAAGGAAAATAAGATTACCGTCAATCTTTCCGTTCCGTACAGCATTAACGATGCCGTTTATATTTATTTGATTATTTACCAGATTAGCTAGGGTTGACGCATCACCGAACTTAAGGTTAGCAATATGCCCCTGATTCAAGTCAAATTCCTTGAATCGGTTGTAGGCAAAATCATTGCTCACTACCTTTTCCGGATCAATATCATGAACCAGCCCCGAAGCATCCAGAACAGCACCGTTTTCTCTGACAATCGCCGCTTCACCAAGGTCAAGCGGATAGGCGAAAACACCTGCTGCCATAACCAATGATGCAAGAAGCAACCTCGGTTCCATTTGCCTTGTTTTCGCAAGGCTCTTTTTGTTGCTTAGCTTTTTGCTGCTATATCCGTATGCCATGGAAATCACCTATTCCTTTTTGTCATTGAAATCGACTAACCCTGCTATATCTTTTTACTCAAAAATTGATTCGACTACTTTTAGTTGGAACTTAAAGGTTCAACTAAAATAAGTCTCAATTTACCATTCAAATCTATTATGTTTATTGCTGTCCGCTCCAATTCATTAAGTAAGAAATCAAAACCGGGTATCTCCCCATTTTCTTTTTTAGTAGTTTACCCTCCTTCCAACTCATAATAACCTCTGTATAGTTATATGTTATCAAATTTAATAACTTTTTACTAACAAATATTCATTTTTACCTGCATCACATAGTTATTTGGATATTATTATCTGCATCACACCTCCTGTCCACCTTCTCATATACTCGTCTTAAACGCCACGCAAAAAGCCGGAAGCAAAGCTCATCAGCTCGCTCCCGGCTTATTTTTTATTTATGGTTTTCACAGCTGCACCCGCAGCCACAACCACAATCCGTGCCACAACAATCGTGCTTGCCGGATTTATAATTGTTATAAATGTGACGACAGGCCAAGCCAAACAACGCCACCAAAACAATGCCTATTACATAAGTTGCCATATATGGCACCTCCTTATTCAAAGCCCAGAAGCTTTCCTCCCTGATATACCACCAAAGAAACTACCCAAGCTATGGCAAACATATAGCCTGCAGCAAAGAACATCATCTTCCAGCTGTTGGTTTCCTTTTTGATTGTACCCAATGCCGTTACACATGGAGTATACAGCTGGGAAAATACCATAAAGGCCAGAGCCGACAAGCTGGTAAAGGCGGCGGCCATACCAGTAGCTCCCAACGCTTCAGCTGTCTCAACGGCATCTTCGGCCTCAGCCGATACTTCAGGCAGGCCATACAGCACACCAATGGTGGAAATAACCGACTCTTTGGCTAAAATGCCGGAAATAACTGCTGCACCGGCCTCCCAGTTGCCAAAGCCATGGAAGGTAAACAGAGCTCCAACCACCGCACCAATAGAGGCCAGGAAGGACTCACTCTGTTCCTCTACCATACCGCTGGAATTAAAAGCTCCCAAGAACCAAATGATAACGCAACCGGCAAAGATAATGGTACCGGCCTTCACCAGATACCCCTTGCCCTTGTCCCAGGTCTCCAGAAGAACCGTCTTCATATCCGGCATCCGATACGGAGGCAGCTCCAACAGGAATGTGGCAGTTTCCGTCTTATACTTGGTCGCAGTAAGCAGCTTGGTAGAAACAATAGCCATTACCACACCCACAATATACATAGCAAACACTACATTTGCCGCATTATCAGGAAAGAACATAGCCGCAAACAGGGCCATTATCGGCAGCTTAGCTCCACAGGTCAGGAACGGAGCTGCCAAGATGGACAACATTCTATCCTTTTCGTTATCCAAAGCCCGGGCTCCCATAATAGACGGTACACCGCAACCA
Organism: uncultured Anaerovibrio sp.; assembly: GCA_902786545.1. GTDB lineage: Bacteria > Bacillota > Negativicutes > Selenomonadales > Selenomonadaceae > Anaerovibrio. The sequence continues at coordinate 1,741 of CADACU010000011.1, read as the reverse complement.
AAGCCCATCATCAGTGGCATTACACTCTTACCACTAAGACCAGCCCGACGCATAATCGGGTCCATAATGAAGGCTACTCTGGCCATATAACCGGTACCATCCAAAAAGCTCAAGCAGAAGAACAAAATAAAAATCAACGGAACGAAAACCAGAACTGATCCTACACCACCAATAATACCGTCAAGGATTAAGGCCTGCATCCAATCAGCCACCTCGGCCCCCTCCAAGGCACCGGCTACCCACTCGGTGAAATCACCGGCAATAAAGTCATCCAGCGCATCCGCTATTGGCTGACCAATCCAGGCAAAGGTAATCTGGAACACAGCATATAGAATGACCAAAAACAGCGGCAGAGCCAAAAAGCCATTGGCCAAAACCCGGTCCATTTTCTCAGTGAAGCTAGGTCCCACATTGGAAACCTCAACTACTTCATCCATAATAGTGTCAATAAAGGCGTAACGCTGCTTGATGATTGCTTCCTGCAGCTCAATGCCGGAAAGGCCACTGGCTTCAATCTCCTGTATCTTGGCAATATGCTCCTGCAGTCGTTCACTTGGTCCATAGCTTGCCATGGATATGGAAGTAAACACATGCAACATATTTTTAATACTTTTGCCATCACGGGCCATGGACACCAATACAGGATATCCTAAAATATTTTCCAGCTTCTTGATATCAATTTTAATACCACGACGCTTGGCCTCGTCCTGCATATTGAGGTCCAGCATAAGTGGAATGCCCTTTTCCAGCAGCTGTACCGTAAGGAAGAGATTTCTCTCCATATTGGAAGAATCAATAACATCCACCACCAAATCCATGGTATTTTCCTGCAGGAAATCAATTACTATTTTTTCCTCCGGACTGCGGGCGTTTACACTATAGGTACCTGGCAAGTCGATAACATGGATTTCCTTGTCACCAAATCTCACCGAACCCTCTTTTTTGTCTACAGTCACGCCTGGCCAGTTACCAATCTTCTGTCTGGCTCCGGTTATTTCATTAAATATGGTAGACTTGCCGGTATTTGGATTACCAGTAAGGGCTACCCGCATTATATTGTTGTTAATTGCCATTGTATTTCCCCTCATCCCACCTGCGTTACTTCAATCTTTTCAGCGTCATCACGACGCATTGCCAAATTATACGAACGAATACTTATAGCCATCGGGTCACCTAAAGGAGCTGACCGCATCACCTTTACCCGTACTCCCGGAATAAGTCCCATGGTCATAAGCCGCTCTTTCAAAAGGGAATCACCTATGGACTCCACCCGTAGGGTCATTCCCTGCTTAGCCTCTTTTAAATTCATCAAGAAACCTCCTTGTCTAAAAAGACCTCATTCCCCTCCTGCAGAGGGCGCCTCTCCAAAGGAAAAGGCTGAAAAATTTTGACTCTCACCCCTTGCCTCCCTGTCTGGGAAGTAACACATAAAACCTGCCGGATGAGATACCAAAATGATAATAACTATCATTAACACAGATTATGATACAGTTTCTCAATTCCTTTGTCAAGTGAAACGCACTCTCATTTGCAAAAAAGCCACAAAAAAGGAGAATGGTTTCCCACTCTCCTAAAAATCTGGATTATACTAATCATTTCAATTTTAGTAATAAAAACTCAATTATTTATTGCTATCATAATTACTCAAACTTCCCACATAGAAAATACCAACGGCTCCTTGAAAACCGTATATCTCAAGAGATAAAATCCTCAAGCCGCCTGCAATAGGTGTTGCATGGAC
>CADACU010000010.1 GCA_902786545.1 uncultured Anaerovibrio sp. | reverse complement strand
AGGCCTCAATTTTAATAAAGCTGTAACAAGAAATAGCCTAATATTCAAGCCGATCTTCGTACATAATGCTTAATTCGCCGTATACACGGCCCCAATTACGAATCGGCAAAGTCCATTTTTTAGTGGCTTCCAGAGTAGCAAGATATAGTGCCTTCATTAAGGCCTGTGAATCCGGGAAAACGCTGCGCTGGCGGTTAAGGCGTCTGTAGCTGGAGTTGAGGCTTTCAATAGCGTTAGTAGTATAAATAACCTTTCTGACCTCCGACGAAAATTTGAAAATGGGCGTTATTACATCCCAATTTGTCTTCCAGCTCTTCATGGCATTAGGATATTTATCCTTCCATTTTTCGGTAACGGCATCGCGGTTTTTGCGGCCCTGTTCTTCGGTAACGGCGTGGTAAATGCTCTTTAAGTCAGTAGCAAATTCCTTGCGGTCTTTATCTGCCACATATTTTAAAGTGTTGCGTACCTGGTGAACAATGCAGCGCTGGTATTCGGCTTTGGGGAATGCTGCTACAACGGCTTCCTTCATGCCGGTCAGGCCATCGGCACAGATAATTAAGATATCCCTAAGACCACGGTTTTTAAGTTCATTGAATAAATTGAGCCAATACTTGGCACTCTCATTTTCGCCAATGTAGATGCCCAATACTTCTTTTATTCCGTCTCTGTTAATTCCTAATATTACATAAGCTGCCATTTTCCTGATGATGCCGTTATCCTTTACAGAGTAATGAATTGCATCAACAAATACAACAGGATATATGCTGGACAAGGCTCTATTTTGCCAGTCCTGTATTTCAGGCAACAATTTATCCGTAACATCAGAAATGAAGCCCTCAGAAACATCGAAGCCGTAAATGTCCTCGATGGTGTCCGAAATCTGTCTTGTGGTCATGCCTTTGGCATACATGGATATAATTTTCTTGTCAATGTCAGAAATGTCCTTCTGGCGCTTCTTGACGACTTGTGGTTCAAAGGTGGACTGCCTGTCCTGGGGAACATCAATCTGAAAACTGCCATAACTGCTGTTGACGGTTTTAGTCTTGTAGCCGTTACGACTATCCTCGTTGTCTGAACGCTCAGATTTCTGGTAGCCGAGATGGCTGTCCATTTCAGCCTCCATCATCTCTTTGATGGTTCCACCCAGTAGATCTTTCAAAGCATTCTGAATGTCTTCCGCGGTTTCAATCTCATATTCAGACAAGAGCTGCTGAATGATCTGTCGCTTACCTTCTGTCATCTGAACATGGTGAACGGGTTTCTTTGCTTTCTTTGCCATAGTAAAAGGCCTCCTATGATTTTATATTTTACCATAGAAGACCTTAACTGTTACTGTTGTTATTATTTACAGAAAAACTTTCACACTCTCGCTCTATACGCGAGATAATTCCTATCTCAGTGATATTTTATGTGCATGGTAAACACTGTGCCATCTGAGTTTTTTAGTTGAACTAAGCACCATTTTTGTCCCTCGTTCAACTAATATAGCCCAGGATTTCCATTAACTTTGGCATTATAACCTATTCCTTTCAGAAGCGATTTCCCTTATAGTAGTTTTCAAATTCATGATATGTTTAATATGTTCATCAGCCACCTTTTTAGAGAAACCTGATAATTTTGTAACATTTCCTTCAGGAAGGTAGATTTCTAAGGCATTGAAGTCTCTAATATCATCATTCCATTGTTCAACATAAACCCTAACAGATTTCTGATTATTTTCATCTGTAAGGATTTCTGAGCAAGAAATCTCTGTACCATCAGGGAAAGATATATATTGATAAAGCCCCATATCTATCATCCTTTCTATCTGCTAAGTTGAACGATGCACCATTTTTGCTCCCTCGTTCAACTATGCCACCGGTTCTAACAAATCTTTTCTACATGAAACCATTCCATTAGCATCCTTCCAAGAAGCATCCAACAAAGAGGTTTTAATTATTGTTGAATATATTAGCGAAACGTATGTACAACCAAAACAAGTCATATCTTCTGTTCCCATCAACACCATATTGCCTGTAAACTCTAACAAGTTAATCCCTGTTTCTTCACAAATAGAATCTATCTCAGTGGCTATTTCCTTATAATCAGCAGATTTCTTAAAGACCATTTTTATTTCATAAGTTGCCATATCTATCATCCTTTCTAATCATGTAAGTGATTTTTACATGTACTTATTCCAAAATATTCTGGATTTGTCCAGCCTTTGGAATTTAGCAATGTATTATGCAGCGATTCCATTTTGGTTGAACGATGCACCATTTTTCCTCCCTCGTTCAACCAACTACTGCTATTATTGAATTAATTCCAATATCCAATACTTTCACTAGGTAATTCAGAACTTTCCTGCATTAACAACATGATTCTCATACAAGCCTGTTGGGTATAAATAGATGGTTTGCAACTTAGATGCAGAACATCAAATGTTTCTGCATCTAATTTCATATAGAAATTTTTATATATTTTTCCTTCCTCATATCCCGTAAAAGAAATAACATTGTCATTCTTTTCAATATTTTTTAGAAGAATCATAACAATCACGCCTTAATGTGTTCTATGTTTAACGATGCACCATTTTTGCCCTCTCGTTTAACTGTAATCCCCTCGTCGGGTAACCTCACACAACAGTTCCAGCACATGTTTAACGGCCTAACTCGGGGAAATAGCTCATATTCGCAGTTTTGACACTCCAAGTCATTCTATTTCTACATCCTCCATGGAATCTAGCTCTTCATCAGTAATTCCCAACTGTTCCATTATTTCTTCATGAGTATATAACTTCCCGGAAGTATTCTTAATTCTATCCTCGGCCAGACGCAAAAGCTGCATATCTTCAAGTTCCTCTAATGTCATTCTTTTACCATTATTCTCTGCTGACATAGCAAACATCACCTCATATCAATTGCCGCCTCCATTGGGTGTGGAGGACTGACTTAACTCACATGATTTCCCTCAATAAATTCTTTTTACAAGAATGTGGCACATCATCTGGATCTGACCAGATAGCATCAATGATTTGAAGTTTTACATCATCTTCAAATATTAGATGTATAAACGCTGGTCCGAATTCATCAAAGCTGTCAGCTCCATAGGTGATAGTATTATCTTTCACTTCCAAAATAACGCTGCCAGCCCGTTGGCATATATCTTTTATATGATTTTCCATTTCAGCCATATCAGCTTTCTTGGTAAAAATCAATTTCATGGTATATTCCATAAATCCCACCTCATGAGCTGAATCCCCCTCCCATTAGAAGGTGTTTGTGTCAAGTGGGCTACTGGGAAAACTCATAGCCCACTTATTTTGAGTCGTCCACTAAAGCAGGACCTCTCTTATTTTCATTTTAAACTTACAAACTCTGTTTCGTTTTCCCTATTTCTATCACTTTGCCCATTTTGCCCAGTATGGCTTTGGCGGTGTCTTCGGCAATGCCGGCTATATCCCCGCCACTTGCCTTGGGATGGCCGCCCCCGGCATAGAACTTACTCATTATTTCGCCCAGATTCAGGTCATCTCGTGTGGTACGGACTTCTATTTTATCGTTATTAAGATTTACCATGAAGGCTATATCCACGCCATATTCCTCACATATTTTATTACCAACGGAAGATGTGTACATGCTGTTATTGTAGGTAAGGCAGAAGTTGTATTCTTTGCCTTCACTTTCCAGCCTCCCCTTATATGCGGTTTGCATAAAACTGCTTACATCCTTGGCTTCCCGCTCCGCTTCGTAGGCCAGGATAGTCCGCTCGTACTCATTAAATAAGGTAAGCTCATTCAAATCCTTTTTGGCCAGACGCTCCGTAAAGGTTTTCACAGTATACTGCAAGCCCAGCTTAAACACCATTGTTGCCAGATATTTTGGCATTTGGCTGGGATACTTGGCATAATCCCATGTATCAAAAAGGCGTACCTGCTCAATGAAAAAATCTCTTTTGGTAATAAGCCCCTTATTCTGCAAATATCTGTAAAACAGTTCCGCCCCGCAGGTAGGTCTGCCATCCAGCATTTCAGTAACAGTTGCCCACTTATAACCCTTGAAGGCTTCCACTGCTGTCAGATGGTGATCAAAGAGCTTTATATGATTAAGAATTTTGGGATTCTGTTGCTGCACTTCCTCAACATCAAAGCTGCAGTCCGTAACAAAAATCCCTTCATAATTCTTGTATTCTGTCCCCATGGCTATCAGCTTTTTGGTGCAGTCATTGGGATTGTTTATGTATGTGATATCTGTATTTCCCCTGTAGGCAATATTGGCCAGTATAGCACAGGCCGCCCCATCCATATCTGTATGGGTAAGTAACTTATATGGTTTCATTATTGCCAGCTCCTCCCGTCTCCTACCTTCAATCTTCACCTGTTTAAAATCTATATTTTATGCTTTTGTACTTTCAGCAAAGATTTGATCCCCATTCAATCCTTGACTTTATACTCATCCAGCCGTATTACCCTGTTATAAAGACAGGTGAATTTGCTAAAGTCCCTGCTCTGGTGCCAGTGGCCAAAGAACCACCGCTTAAATTCCGGGTTGTGGTTGTATATTAGCTGAAGGGCCTTTTCCACAGTGCTGTACCCTATTGGATTTAAGTGAAACATTGGCCTTATCAAATCAATGGGACAAGTATGGGTAAGAATATAGTCCACCTTGTTGCCAACCTTTTCAAGATTATCCACGGCCTCATTAAACTCCGCCCAGGAAGGTACCTCCTGTGGCCACCAGCTCAAGCCCTCTCTGCGGTGTTCCTTGTCGGTGGAATCAGCTCCACCAAGCACAAAAAAGGACTGGTCCTCTATTTCATAAACTTGTCCCCGCATAAGGTGGATAATGCTGCCATCCTTGTGTACCATCCCACCGTGCCACTGGCTGACTTCCATACTGTTTATCCAATCATGGTTTTCGTGGTTTCCATCAAGCCAAAGGGTAGTCCACGGCTTTTCCTGCAGCCACTTGTGCCAGTGCCTAAAGGTCTTGTCCTCATGCCAGTAAAGGCCGAAATCACCCAGAATAATGACATAATCCTCCTTGGTCATTTCCGCCTGCTGGGGAAACAAAGTAGTATTCAGTTTAGATATATCGAGGGGAATATGAGTATCCCCGGTTATGTAAATCATAGTTTCTCACCCGCTAAAAATGCTCTCAGTTATTTGTCGGGAATATCGCAGTTCCTGACTTCCGTATCAGAAGCCCCACCATCTTCCAGCTTAATATCAGCGCTTTCACACATCTCTCCCCTACAATAAGGGCAATAGAAGCAATAGTCCTCCATCAAATGCTGCAAGGGCTTATCCAGATGTGATTTATATTCTGGAGAGAGAAGATATTTTTTGAAGATTTCCTTGGTGATTGGGATAAGCATGTTATAATTCACCCTTTTCTCTTAGCTCTTTTCTTATGTCATCAATGAATTTTACGGCCTCTTCCTCTGTCAACAGTCTTCCATTTGCTTTGATAAAGGATTGCCGACAGGACTCAATGACTTCAGATAATGGGCGATCGCTGCGTTGGAATTTCTTCTGTTCTTTTCTGTCCATATCGGCTCCCCCTCAATTTACTTTCCACCAAAGAAATTCTTTATCCTCTGCCAACTGGATTTATCACTGCACATCAGCTTTTTGGCATCTTCCCCAGTAAAGCCCCTGGTAGCGTTGGTGTAATAAATATTAAGCTCCGGGGCGGTTTTAAACAGTGATTTGTCATCATCGAAAACGATATAATCCCTGATATTATGCGCCTTGCAGTAATTAAGTATGCTCCGCCCCCTGTCCAGCTGGTCAAGCTCCTCAGTTTTATCCAGTATGCGGATTTTTTCAGGGGCCATAGCGTGAATCAACTCCTTTATATACACTGCATGCTTTCCGTCACTGTTGAAGCCCGTTTTCCATGAAGAAGTAAGGACTATGCCCACCTCGTGCTTGTGCTTCTCGTTCAGATAAGCCATGTATTCAAGAAAGCAGCTGATACATTTGCTATTTAAGGTGAAAGGGCGCTTCCAGTCCATTTCCGTATTCAGCACCCCGTCCACATCCAGAAATATGTAAAACATAACATCACAATCCTTATATCCTTACCTAACTTAGGCGTTCATTTCACCTGTACCCACATGCTGCATTTTGTGTTCCTGCCGTTTCCAATGCTTTTATATAATCTCTGGCAAATTCATATATTCCGCGCACGCGGAGCATATCTTCCATTGTAGAATATTCTGGGCCTAATAAGCTGTTGCATATCTCCGCCAGTTTATCTCCAAATATGGATAAAGTATCCGATGATATCAACACTTTGTTGCCTGTCACCCTATGCAAATCAGCAAGCAACCCCCAAAATAACTCATGAAATATTTCTATTTGTTCAATAACTTCATAATCTTTCATATTTGTTCCCCTCTGGGCAAAATCCCCCATTCTTGTTAGGTTACTTATCATAATATCAATCCCACAAAGCCTTATCAATCAACGATTTGAGTGGTTAATAAGGCAAAATGAGTATCGAACTTTTCTATACAAAAAGCCCCAGCTTTGCCAGGGCCATGTAGTTATAAAAATTCAAAATCTATACAAAAAGAGGATTTCCAAGACATACCCTGCCGTCTTAAACACCTTTTCGAGTCGGTGTTTAAGACGATAGAGTGTGGCTACCCGGGCGTATGGTAGAACAAACACTGCAAGTGGCTCACATCAATCAATGCACCTAGTAGCGTAAAAAAACCGACTGTCCAAATATTGGAAACATCTTGCTGTTGGAGTCTAAAATATGGGCCTTGTCTGTTATATTTCTTTACAAATGATTTATATTAGTCTAATACTAGAAAAACTATACATAAAATCTACAAGAAGGGACAGGCTTGTATGAAATTGAAATTATTTGTTTTTCAATATAGATTTGACGCGTATTCCAATCATATGATCACGGTAAGATCATGTGTGAGCTGGGGCAGTATTTCCTACCTTTGAAAAAAAGATGGCAATGTAATATTAATGACTACTGCTTCTAATCCTTACTATAAGAAGTTGCCCCTGATGCACCATCTTCACTGCACATTGTTCTATTCACCGGATCACCTGAACAAGAAATACAAAAAATGGAAACAGACTTATCAGACAGATAAAACATAGTTGTAGCTATTTGCCGCAACCATTTTTTCAACGTAATCAATCCAAACCTTATCTAAAAAATTATTCTTCATAATTTTCTGTATAGCGACAACCATTAGAAAAACCTGTGCAGCCCCAGAATTTTTTTCCTATGTTAGGACCTGTTTTCGATGTACGTATTACCATCGTTCTCCCACATTCAGGACACACCTTTAACTGATTGTCATCTAAATCATCTTTTAAACTCGTGGACAAAATTGTATCATAATCTTTTCCCAAAATATCAGAGGCCGTAATAGTCAACACAGCTTCTTTCGTAAGATTGGCAATATCAAATTCATTCTTTAATCTATTACTTTGCTTAATTACAGCATCATCCACCAATGTACGCACAGCACGTGCATTTCCAAAATGTGGATCCTGTTTTTCTTTACTTAGCCGCAATTTAATAGCATTCTCAGCCTCTGCATCTAGGCGATATTTGCCAAATCTATTTTTTGCAATTTGCAATAATTCATCAATAGAATAATCCGGAAAATCAACCGTAAAAGGAAACCGCGAAGCCATACCAGCATTAGAATCGAGCAATTTGTCCATCTGTTCAGGATAACCAGCAATTATAACAACTAAACTGCCTTTATTATCTTCAATTTCCTTTACCAACGTATCTATAGCCTCTTGTCCATAATCTGAAGCTAACAGTGAATATGCCTCATCAATAAACAGCACACCACCTAAAGCACTATTAATGATATTCGATATTCTTTCTGATGTAGCTCCTGCTCTATTAGCTATCAAATCTTGTCCATGATATTCTAATGATATATCACGTGGTACAACACCAATATTAAACAACAGTTTAGAGACCAAACGTGCAATAGTGGTTTTTCCAGTACCTTGGTTGCCTTTAAAAACCATATTTAATACTGGATATGCATCTACCTCTAATCCTAACTCCTTCTTTTTTTGATTTATAATCAATGTATTTTGTAATGACCGTAATATCTCTTTAACATTCTCCAGTCCGATAATTTTACTAAAATCATCTTCAAGATTAAATGATAAGTTCTTCTCACCTCTATTTTGGTGTGGTATATCATCTACAATAACGGTTTTATTTGCACCCGCTGTTCTTGCGATTTGTTCTGCTTTAATTTCGTTAAAAATATTGGACGCCAAACGAGCATTACCTGCATTTTTACCCGTCTGGTGACTTCTAATTTTTACATAGTTTGAAAGCTCTGATTCAAAATTTTCTCCGAATTCATATTTCTCTTTCACAAAAAATTTGATAACAATTTCGATAAGTTCATCCACTGTATAATCTGGGAAATCTAAAACAGTGGGGAATCTAGATTTTAATCCAGAATTTGTGTCCAAAAATTCCATCATTTCTACTCTATATCCTGCCAAAATTATAGCATAACCAGTTTTTTTATTTTCAATTAATTGAATCAGCGTTGCTACAGCTTCTTTTCCAAAAGTATCCGTGTCATCTGATGCTAACGCATAAGCCTCATCTATAAAAATGACTCCTCCCTGAGCTTCATTAAAAACTTCTTCAACTTGCTTTGCAGTGTGCCCTTGCCACTTACCAATTAAATCCTTACGACCTAATTCTTTAAATTTATCACCACTAAACACGCCCAAAACAGAATAAATCTTAGCTACTGCACGGGCAAACTCAGTTTTTCCGCAGCCCGGGTTACCTAAGAATATCATATGAAGTGGCATAAGCTCTTCCCGCTGATTAGGATTTTTGGCATTTCTATTTTGCATACCTACAATATATCTACATTGTTTTAATATTTGTTCCTTAATGTCAGACATCCCAACAAAATCTGACAAAATATGTTTGCACTGCATTATTTTATAATTATCACCCAAAGCTGCAATATTAGTATTGTCTTGCGATAATTGCGGTGCCAACTCTAATATATCTTTACCTATTTTTTCAGTTATAGGGGCAACCCATGAATTATCAGGAAAACCCGTAGCAACTCGCACTCCCTGATGATTGAATTCACCGGCTTCTAAATCTGTCATTTCCCAAGTATTAGTATTGATTTTAACAGCATATACAACTAATCCACCTAAATCTCTATTTTTAGCAAGGGTTACAAGAATTGTATTATTATTTATTCGTACACTGTTTATATCATAATAAAAATAATTATCATTGGTTTCAATTAAACGCCACAAGCTGTTCATGCCAGAACGAATCAAAGAGCCAAATCTAGCACGATACTTATTATACAATATACCTACTGGATGATTATTATCATAACGCATATCTTTTGCATTATAGTCTCTATATGTGTATTTTTTTGATATGAATGAATACTTCGATTCCTCTACTATTGTATAATATGTGAATTTTTCTATGGAAAATGGCAATGTTATATAAGAACAATCAACTCCCGCCTCACCAAAGCCATGTACAACAGCTGACAGTATTTGATTATCCATATCAAGCGAAATTGAATCTTCATCTACATAAAACTCACCTACAAGTTTTAACTGTCTATGTTGCGGTTCATATTTTGCCTTCTGTTTTTTTAGAAAATCAAGCATTTATCCGTCCCTCATTTCATCAGACACAATTCAATATAAAGTGTAGCTTTCTTTCACTTCATTCTATCATATCCTTCATATTTTTTACTACGAATAATTTTTTACTATACTGTCCTCATTTCATGTCCATATAATCTCATATCCGTCATAATATCATACCGTTTCGTTACTACAGGCTTCTGGCCACGGCGGAAAAACAGTTCCTGCCCTAAAGGCATATCCAGCACGTCATTCAGGGGACGGTTCAGGCGTTTGCTCACATTGGTGACAGTATCCATGTCCATGCCTCCAAGATAAATATAGGTATCACAATTATTGATGATGGTGGTAGCATTATCCTTGCCGTACATAGCAGAAAGCTGGGTCTCGGACTGGACAAGTATGGTAGCAGATATACCCTTTTCCCTAAATATGGAAATCAGATCCTGAAAATCCTGCACCTTGCAACCCGTGGCAAAATCATCACAAAGAACATGGACTGGTTGTGGCAATACTCCTTCCGTTCCCCTTTCTCCCATCTCAAAAAGTCGCTTGAAAAGCTGCTGATAAATTATGGAACAGAAGCGGTGCTGAGCCGTGTTTACCGGAGAGACATAGATAAATACTACCGTCTTGGGCTTAAGCAGTTCCCTGGCATCAAACTGGGGAAGATTTCCCCCCAATATATTCCTTATATCGCTATTAAAAATGTTTTCTAGGGGAGCCTTGGTTGATTCAGCTACACACCCCCCTGTTCCTTCAGGTAAATCAATAAAATTCTTCCACTGCATATAGGCAGCTCGGTCAATGTTATACCAATTACGCATTTCACCATGGAGAGGATATTTCCTCTTAATCCTCTCTCTCCGCTCTTGCTCCATTTCCAGCGCTGAGTTTCCTTCATCACCACATTCTTTGGCATAATCAGCAGCTTCCTCGATTTCATTATCAGTAGGTGGATCACTCTTTACATCCCTATCCTCTGTATAATTAAGATAATCCAACAACGTCAATGCTTCTTTCATGGTATTACCCTTTTCGTAATGCCCTTCATACACATAACGCAAAACCAAATTCAATATGCTTTCTGCTTTCTGCAACCAAAAGGGGTCTCTTGGCAGATCATTTTTTGCCGTTTCCGCATAAGCAATGGTATGGGCCAGGTTCCGCACATCAGTAAGGGAATTGCATTGAAGCAATGGATCATAGCCATAGGGGCTTTTGGTCGGATCGTTAAGGTCCACAAAAAGTACATTATACCCCTTTTCCTTCAGAATTTTCCTGCTCTTGTCGTAAATTCCTCGCTTGGTGTGAACCACCACTGCATTGGAGCTTTCAAGATTGCAGATCATAGGGAGCATAACGCTCATGGTCTTGCCAGAGCCGGAACCTCCCACCACTATAATATTATTGTTAAGTCCAGTCTTGTTGCAGTCCGTGGAAATATGGCACCGCTCGTCCTCACCCAAAGGGAATATTTCATTTCCATTGCTATTCTTATCCATAATTCACGCCTCCATCATCTCAGCAAATCCAATCACTTTATCTGCAAGGCCAAATTTCACCGCTTCCTCCCCTTTAAAAAACGCATCATTCAGGGTAATTCTCCGCAACTTGCGCTTGGTCTGGCCCGTGTGCTTGGAAAGGATCTCCACCATTTCTTCCTTGGTTTTCTTCAAATCATCCGCAATGGTCTGAACTGAGGAAGTCTTTCCACCAGCCCCATAAGGAATCAATGGCTCATGAATCATGACCTTGCTATGGGGCAAAAGATAACGGCCATGGCCACCACAGCAGAAAAGCACTGCCGCCATGCTGTAGGCCCTGCCCAGGCAATAGGTTTTAATTGGCATTGGGGCACTCTGGATAATGTCATATATCACCATACCGGCATCAATGCTGCCGCCCCCGGAGTTAATAAAAATCTTCACTGGCTCAGTGGCATCTTCCAGAGTTAGCTGGCTAATCTCCTTAGAGACCTTCACCGCCATAGCATCATTGATTTCCCCTTCTATGTATATCATTCTCTTGCTGTGGAGCATACCATCAACTGTCAGCTCCTGATAGCCGCTGTTGCTGTATATTACTGTGTTCATATTAAACTACCTCCGGCTCATCACATTTATTGTATTCTTCATTAGCAACTAGCAGTACCCAGTCATCGTCTTCATTTATTTTCATAATTCCAAATTCAAAAAACAGCTTTCTTCTCCCTTGAAAAGGATCATTTATCTCTTGAATAACCTTTTTGCCTATTCCCCAATGCATATTTAAAAACAGTTCCACAATTGGATTAATACTATCAGGATAGAAATCAGCTATATCACACATATCATCAATTGCCATTAAGGTTTCATCACTGACTGTATCCGGATATGCAGACTGCCACATATATCTTTGATATTTAACATGCTCAATACTAATTAGGAAGCGTAATTCCTTTACGGCTCTCTTGTAATTCCCTAATAGTCTTAAAGTATCAACAAGGTCGCCATCGGTATTGAGCCCTGTAAAATACATCCAAAAAATTGTATTCAGTATTTCCATCTGCTTTAATGGTGATTCTACATTAGATTTTTCCACCATTTTCACTATCACTGAGTAATCGTAATTCAAAGCCTCACATAATGAGGTTGCTTCAGTAATATTCCTTCCGATTACTGCTTTTTCATATAAATTATCTCTATGTCTATTCAGTAAAAGTTTGATACTTTCTTCTATGTACTGTTCATATTTTTTCTTAGCGGAATACATTATGTCCCCACAAACATTTGGCTCAATTTTTATCTGACCATTAGGCGTTCTGACTGTAATTGTCTCTTCATCTTTGTTTTTATTTTTTTCAACTACTTCCTCGCCAGGCAACAAACAGTCATTTAAATGATTACGAACTGTAAGAACATCATCTCTTCTTTTCTTACCAATAAGTAAGTAATCTATTGTGGTATTTAACAACTTAGACATTTTAATCAGTAGGTCAAAATCAGGCTCTCTTTTGCCATTTTCATACTGGCCGTATGTTGTGGCCGGTAAGTCTAAAATATCTGCAAACTCTTTCTGGGTCTTGTATTTCTTGCTTCGCTGCTCCTTCAGATTTTCTCCGAAGGAATTGCTTATATTTGATTTGATAGTATTCATATCTAATCGCTCCTCACTGTTGTTTGATTTGTTGATTATATTTTATGTCAACTCATAACGAACATCAATCAACAATTTGAGAGTATATTATCTTCAAAATGAGTAGTTTGCTTTTATAGTATGTCAATTCGGTGACTGCTTGCAGTGACCGAATTAATACCGCTTTAGCGGTGGATGAGGTCTTAACAGACGATAGCCCCTATACTGGTGAAAGGGTATGGACCAGATCTGGATATGGACATACTCTTTCATCCAGCCGTAGCCTCCGAACTGTGCAGACGGGGAAGGGACCGGCTGGACGGTATGGGAAGCAAAGGCCTGCCCCCCAGCTCACTTTCAGTCAAAAGCACCCAGTAGTGAAATGGCTCCACAGAAAGAAAACGAACGCCGGCATAAATGCCGGCTGCAGTCTTTCTATGGAGCTGGGGTGTGGGTGGCTTCCTTCGTACCCCTATTATTTATTTTCTTTTTATTGTCAGTTTAGATTTTGTTTAAATCCTTCTCCTATAATAAACACATCAACAGAAAGGAAGCGATATTATGACTAAGAAAAGTATTATAGCCGGTATTATGGGTATTATGATGTTTACAACTGTTCCAGCCTTTGCCGGAACTCCACACCATGACGAGATTTCCGCCCCACATCATGCTGTGCACCATTCAGCTGATACCAAGCATAAAAATGGGGTAAAGCCTCATAAGGAAGTAAAGCCAGCACCGGCACCAGAAAAGAAAGACATTCATCATAAGGACAAAAAACCATTACCTCCAATAGAAAATAATAAAGGCCGGGGCTAATTCCCGGCAAACAGAAAGCAGAGCCCAACGGCCCTGCTTTTCTCTTTATTCAGCTATCTAATCAATACTATTCCCGCTGATTTTGAATTTATACCCAGCTTTTTCCAGTACATCAACGGTCTTTTTCCACTGACCAATTTTTACCAGAATATAATCTGTGTTGTAGGTGGAAACCGCAAAAATGCTGATGCCATTATCAGCAAGCAAAGTGGATAGTTTGGCCAGTATACCCACCATGGAAAATTCCAGAACGCCGTTGATATAAAAACCTTTCCAGCCATCTTCCCTTTCAGTACATTTATTGGGCACATCCTCTACATATCCGCCAGCTTGCAAACTGTAAGATTTCCCTTTATTTCTGTCAGTTCCATTCTTTAATCCCCTATTTCATTATTTAAGAATATAGCTTGCCAGCTGAATATGATATTACTTCAGCTTTGCATAATTATATTTTATGCGCAATTTCCATATTCAATCTGTCCTCAACAATTTCACTTTCCTCACAAAAGGATATTGTGATGTATGTTCTAAAACTTCCATATAAAATCTTTTTTTCCTGCATAGAAAAAGAAAAGCCGGCATATGCCGGTTGTATTCTTTCTATGGAACTGGGGCGTGGGTGAATGGCGTTATAATCACTTATTATACATATGTAAATATTATAGTGCGTCCATGCTGGGCGCACACATGAACAGCGGAGGGCATGAATGCCCCCCGCTGTTTCAATGAGCCACTGGTTAGACCTTATCCGGTTATTTACCCAAAAATCTCCCATATTCTTCCCTACAGAAGACATGACGATAACCTGCGGAATAACCGCCTTTTTCACCTTTACCTACAGACAGTTTAAAACCGGATTTGCCTTCAAACAGCATTACACAGTCGGAACCACCGAATAAGAAATAGCCCAGTTCGTCCCCCTTTTTCACTTTTGTCCCAGGCTTTATCGTTTCAATAAAATTAACACTGGAAACCTGCCCCATCCCCACTGGAATAACGGCCACCATTCCATAGTCTGTCTTTATAAGAACACAGCCTCTTGTCTCCACACTTTGCCATGAAAGGGAATTTGATTCCAAAACATACAAATCTTTATTCTTGTCCCAATAAACAATTCCTCCAACCGCATTGGCATAAGGAATTTTATATACTGCTTCAACGACTCCGGACACAGGGAAATGATATCTGTGATAATCATCATAATTTAGATACGTATGTGTCAATATTCCGTTGTGAAATAATTTCGCGTACTCAGCTCCCGGCTCCCCCAGCAGCTGCTCAACAGACACAAAAGTGGAATCCTTAATTATTACACCGTCTTCCCTTTTAATAGGATCGGCATAGAACCTTCCGGATTCATCGATATTCCACACGCCCTGAGGAAGGGAATCCGCAGGTGAAACAACAACCCTATCGTCGTTAGGTTCGGCAATCGGACGGGCATTTCCATTTGACAGCTTTCTGGAGAAAAATTCGTTGAATGAATGCCAGTTATCCGGTGATTCATACCACCCCTTATCAAGATTCCAGGATGGATCACGAAGAAGCATATCCAAGTACTCCTGTTTCCACGATGCTTCTGAATCCAGAAAATCCCGCCATGTATTGTTGTACTCTGTCAACCATGTATATATTGGTTCAAGGTACTCTACAGACGGATAGAACAGCTCTTTGTCCTTAAGCTCTTCCAGGGGTTGATCCAAAAGCCAGTACACATAGAGGATGCTCTGATCACATTTTGTGGAAAAGTTTCCGTATCGTTCCTC
Organism: uncultured Anaerovibrio sp.; assembly: GCA_902786545.1. GTDB lineage: Bacteria > Bacillota > Negativicutes > Selenomonadales > Selenomonadaceae > Anaerovibrio. The sequence continues at coordinate 68,240 of CADACU010000010.1, read as the reverse complement.
TGGCATGATATTCCAAGGCATACAGGTTACTGTATAGTCCAGGAAACCATAGAGCTCATTCAAAGATTGCACTGGATTGGTTTTCCTGTCCGGATTGATAATTGATGCCTGTTTAATAGACTTTTCCACCAATATTCGTATATCAGGATTGTTAATCATTACCTCCCTGAAGCTTGTGGAAGCTTTTGTCCGCCCTACAGCCATCGAAATACCTGATGGCTGTTCAGCTTGCGCAGCTATTGCCTCGCTTATCCACAGCGTGCTCATTGCCAGCAATAAAGCGCAAAACCATATTGCCACAAAGTTTTTCCTTTTCATAGTAAAATCCTCCTCATATAAGAACCCACTGGTTATTCATAATACCTTGTCCTGTACAATTCTATCCTCCTACAACGTAATCCTGCAAAAACAATATATTTCTTTCCAGCTGCTATACATTTCGGGCAAAAGAAAACTGCTGCACATTTATAGATTCCAGCAAGTCCTCATTGCAAGGCTCATCCAAATCCACTATATCAAACATTAACACTTGCTTTTTACGATTATTTGTGCATCCAAATGTTGATTTAATCGTAAATGCAGTTGGAATTGACACCCGCACCTGTAAAAAGTGGATTTCCGTGCTGGAAACCTCTATTCAAACACGGGTACACACTTCTACAAAAACCTAAAAAACCTTTAAATTACCGCAAAAAGTTCGCTTGTAATCGAACAACTATTCTGCTATTATTATAACAAACAAGCATTCGATTATTCAATCTATTTCCTATAGAAAGGAGCAAAAATCCCATGGTTCTCTACCGGCCCCGGGCGGAGAATTATTACGAAGCAATCCGCCATCTAAAAATATTTGATTCCACCGTGGACATGAACAAGTACATCATTGACTACCACAATTTGTATAATTTCCTCATCGGCCCCAACAAGGTCTCACCCCTGCGGGGCGGCGATGAGGAAATTCAGGACACCCGAAGTGGCTGGCTCCACTCCCGGTATATTATGCTGGGGAATACGCCCTTTGGTATATTCGACTCGGAGACACTGCGATGCGTACCCAAACCACGGCTGCGAATAGAAGAAGATTACCAGAACGGGCTGAATTGCCAATTCACCTTGCTGGATTCCACCTACATCTTCTTTCTGGGATTGGATCAGTGGGCCAACACCACCCAATGCACCGGCTACAACATCAAGGATATGCAGCACAAAATTTTCCGGAAGGATAATTTGGCCATAAACCGGACCACCTTCCTGCAGCTGCTCCACCAATTCATTGCTGACAAAGCCATAAAGAAAATTCAGGCTGATGAAAAAGCCGCCCAGTTGCATAATAAACCCAAGCATTAGAAAAGGCATGCCCTTGACATGTTTTTTATAGTCATAGCAAAATAATGGAAAATACACATATACACTTAATTTGAATAAAAGTGATGAGTTAATTTTTACTGCAAGGACAGTAAAAAAATAACTTACTCAACGGCATTTTGTTACGCAAGGTGCCGTTTTTATTTAGGGTGGAGCGGAGGCGAATGGGGAGCTGTCCCCCTTACATACGAAAAGCCCCAGCTTTCGCTGGGGCCGTGCATTAGCTTTCTCTATAAAATTGAGGTCCTTCATCACCAATGGACTCCAGAAGGAATAAAACCGCATTTCTCAAGGACTCTTGGGGTATAGCTGGCTATGTATTCCCCTTAAAACTCCGTCCCCTCATAGATTTCCGTAATAATCCCCTTGTCATTGACATAAAATGTCAGCTCAACTGCAGAATTTGGCGCACCATATGAATAGAATGTTCGGCCACCAATAGTATGTTTATCTACACTTCCAAACATGGCTGACACTGTCTCATAAGGCATCCCAACAGTGAGGCCATTTGGTGTAGCAAGGGAATTATCCTTCAGAGAGAAGCCCACCACCAGCAGTTCCTCTTCTTGCCGCAGATCATCTTTGCCTGTGCGCCCGGTAATGGAAAAAGCATCTGAATAAATATATGTCACACCACGCACACCAGCTGTATTGAACCATCTTTTTTCCTGGGGCTCACCATAAATGCTTGTAACATATTCCAGTGTGCATCCTGCTCCTACGCCACCGACATACATCTCCTCGCGTGGCATCCAGTGAGCCCACGCTATGCTATGACATAGCGACAGTAACACAACTACAGCTAGAAGCGTTCTTTTCATTTAAACCAACCCCCTTGAAATACCCCTTCATTATTGAACATATATTAAATAATTCTCTGACTCCTATTATACACCTAATTTCCAGCGTGTGAAATTATACTGTATCTGTTCTAAATCCAGAAGAAACTTCTTATTATTTATACCACCACTATAACCGCCGATAAACTTACCAGCTGCTAATACTCGGTGGCAGGGGATTATAATAGGAATAGGATTATTGCCCACTGCACTCCCAACGGCCTGAGCAGACGGTTTAGTGCCCCGCTCCTGAGCTACAATCTGGGCTATTTCACCATAGGACATGGTTTGCCCATAGGGTATTTGTTTCACAACTTCCCATACCTGTTGGCGAAATTCCGTTCCTGACAAAGAAATATTGGGAACAAAATCCGGAACACTGCCATTAAAATACAGAGATAGCCACAATTTGGTATCCATAATCACCGGATGATTATCACTAAATTCCACATCATTTAGTTCAATAGGAATGCTATTGCCCTTTTCCCGTTCAAAATACACCCCTTTTAAGCTCTGTTCATCTGCTGTAAGATACAGCTTACCTACTGGAGAATCAAAAAATGAAATATATTGCATAAGCCAACTCCTCGTATTTTTATTTTTTTGTAATGATTCCCTTCATGGTCCGTATATATAGACAGAGAGCAAGAAACATGGGTACACACCCCATGCAAGAAGGGAGATAATACTATGAGCAAGAAAATTGAACTCAATGAAATGGAACTGAACACCGTAGCAGGAGGCCGCCCAAGAATTCGTCTCCATGGGCCACGCCGTAAGCCGTTTCAGCTAGTTAGGGATATTATTGATTTGATAAGGGATATCGCAACACCTAAAAAGGATAACCCTCAGCCTAAACAGCCACAACAGAATCCACCACAAAAAGCTGCATAAACAACATAACAGTCCATTCATCTAAGAGGATTTAGTGAAGGACTGCTAATAGGCCCGAAGAACTGCCGCATTTGATGTTTTCATCATTGGCAGTTCTTTTGGCATCCGGAGTAAAATAATCACGAAAAATCTAAGCTACTTTTAATCCTATGCTTAGGATTTTCTTAAAATACAGCCCTATAATAAACACATAAAAGAAAGGGGCGATAATTATGACAAAGAAAACTATAGCAGCCATTATTACCGGTATTATGTTGTTGACCGCAGTTCCTGCTTTTGCAGCCACCCCACACCATGACCAGAAAACAACCATTCATCAGGAATTGTCCGAACATCACCATAACAGACATAACAAACATCACAAAAAAGAAATAAAACCTGAATATCATAAGGAAGTTAAGAAAAATCACAAAAACAACAAAAAGCACATACGCCATAATGATTGGTTTGAATGGGAAACCGGTATTACCGACAAAGGGCGTGGCTAATAAGTAAAACAAATCTCCATACATCCCTCTAAAAGCAGAGTCAATAATGGCTCTGTTTTTTTATTATAAAGGCCATTTCCCCATCATTCAACTGTAACGAAAATGACAGCAAAATAAAAATGGGCTGCCGAAGCAACCCAGTGTGCGAAATAGCTATAAGGAAAGGTACGAAGAACCTTACAGCCTATTGTTGGCGCCTATTATCCAACAATCATAGAAAAGCATTTGATGTGAAACAATGTATTTCACATCAAAAATGGAAGAATGTGATATCTGTGTATACATAGTATAAAACATTTTAACCTATAAAGCAATAGTTATAGTGTAAAATTTTTAACTTTTTTTGACAGCAGTTGACTTTTTTGTAATAATATTCACAACTAATCGTATGTATAGACAAGAAGAAAAACTTAACAGCAGAAAGGAGTGCTTAAATATGAAAAAGACCGATACTATGAAAAAGAGCGAACTAAATGTAGCGGAAATGGAAAATGTAGCAGGTGGAACCGGACCGCTGGGCAAGACTGACAATACTAATCCATTGAATCACGAACCGTACGAAAAGACGCACGGACCTTTGGCTCCAGGACCGGACCCTATAAATGAAATCGCTCCTCTCAATGAAACCGGTCCTCTTAATGAAACTGGCCCGCTCACTAAAACCGGTCCGCTGATCGAAGCTTAAATAACCTTACAAAATATTACCAATCACTTTCCATCTAAAAAACCGATTTCCAATAAAACCCAGATGCCGAGTACCTGGCATCGACCCCTCCCAAGAAGTCGCATGGCGGCTTCTTTTTTTGCTTCAAAAAAAGATTCGATTCCTCATAACGGAAACTGCCTGAAAACCAATCTAAAATCAACAGTAAAGCTATTTCATGGCAACAAAAATGGGCCGCCGTAGCGACCCTGTTGTGAAGTTGGCTATAAAGAAAAGTGGGAGAATCCTATAGCCCGTTGTTGGCGCCTATCTTCCAACAACCATAGGAAGGAGTATGATATGAAAAAAGAAATCCATATCAAGATGGAAAGAATGTGATATCTGTGTGACTAAAGTATAAAACATTTTAGCTTATAAATCAATAGCATTGGTGTAATTTTTTTAACTTTTTTATGGTGCGGCATAATATTTCTGTTCATCCAGCATGTGACTTTCCTGTGATGAACCATAATATATCAATTCCAGCATGGTAATATCATCCGACTGGGCTGCACCCTGAGCGAATTCACGAACTGCGTCATATATTCCCTCTATCTCATGTTCAGCACTGTCCCTGGAGACAGAAAACTTCCTCTTCTCATTCGCAGCTTCAGTAACACCATCCGTATAGAGAAATATGGCATCGCCATTTTTTAATTGCAATCGCGACACACCATAAGATAAATCTTCCACTATCCCCATAATAGGGTGTTGTGCCAATTCCAAATATCGACACCGACCATTCTGACGAATAACCGGCGGATTGTGTCCGGCATTTACATAGGTAAACACCCCAGTAACAGTATCCAGCACGCCACAGAAAACTGTCACAAACATATTCTCTTTGTTGCTCCTGATGAGTGCGCTATTGGTTTCAGTAAACACCTCACCAAGCCGTTCCGGATCACCGGCAAACAAAAGGTTTTCCTTCAGCATGGTCTTGGAAATCGCCATAAAAAGAGCCGCTGGAACCCCTTTATCAGACACATCGGCCACCGTCAGGACCAGATGGTGCTCATCCAAAAAGTAGAAATCATAAAAATCCCCTCCCACTTCTCTGGCCGGGCGCATCAGAGCCGCCATATCAAAATCTTGGCGCTCCGGGAAAGGATGGGTGCCATCCGGCAGCATACCGGTCTGAATGCGGGTAGCAACGGAAAGCTCCGTTTCAATATGCTCTTTTTGGGCGGTGGTTTTGGCAAGACTGTCCATATATATGGTCAGCTCATTTGTCATATTATTGAAACTTTCCGCCAAGGTTTCCAGTTCATCACCGGTTTGAATGGACAGCTTTCGGTCCAAATTCCCCTCCGCAATTTCCTTTACCCCCTTTATAAGGGTGTTTATAGGCTCGGCAAACCCCCGAGCCATTTTTACATTGCGCCGTAAAATCAGATATAAGGTCAGAACAAACAGCAATATGGCACCAATAGCCTTAATCAAAAAGAATTTTCCCAATTCATAATCATAGCTTTCAAAAACATCGTTGACATATTCCTCAGCCTGATCACCACTGGCAGATATTACTGTCGTATCTATAACAGTGCCTACACTCCAGCCCATCTCCGGTAAAGGAGCATACGCCAAATAGTATTCGCCTCCATCAACATGCACCAAAGCAATTCCCGTTTCACCTGCTACCATACGCTCAGCTGTTTCAGCCATAGCCTTGTCGGTTGCCTTCGTAAGGTTCTGATTCATATCAGTAGCAGCAAAGGCCCCCTCCTTGCGGGAAGAGATAATGACATCACCCTTTCGGTCCATAATAAAGCTAAAATTAGAGCCATCTACATCTGAACCGTCCATTTGCCTACATATATAGTCCGTATCAATATCCGCCACTACCACCCCGGCAACGCCACCAGCATCATGGTAGGGTGCACATATAGATATGCATGGACGGCCATATGACGCCATATATGGGTTGGTAAATATCAATCGGTCTTCCGTAATGACGGACTGATACCATTCTTTATTTCTATAGTCATAGGTACTACACAAGGGTTCATGACTCAGCACTGCCCCTTTTCCATCCAAATCGAGCATATCCATACGAATCAGATATCCCTTGGTAGATACGGCCAAAATACTACCTTGATAGCGACGGCTCATCCGCCTGATATCATCCTCAACCGATGACACTACGGCAACCTCTTGATTCAGCTCCGGGGACAGCCCCTGCTTCAACAGCTCCGGAAGGTAATATACATAAGGTACATTGTCCGCCACTTCTTCAAAATTAGCCACTGGCAGTTCCTTTGGTTTGTAATCAACTGGGTGTTGCAGAGTATCGGACATTGTTTCAGCCAAATATTCCACACTAAGAGAGCAGCCTTTCAGCAGTCGCCCTACCATTTGGGCCCTCAATTCAGCAGTTTCCGTAAGCCGGTCCTTTACTTCTTCCTGGAAATTCTTCTCCAGATAATCACCCATTTTCTGGGAAAAATCTTTGCCCTGCTCATGCAATCCATAATGCAATATCAACATGCTGACAAGGAAAATTCCTCCCATGACCATAAAAGTTACACAACTACCCCAAAGAGCTGTATGAAGAATGCGCCGATAAATATTCTGTTCGCCCCGCTGCAAAATAATTTCGATAATTTTGCGTAGTTTATCCATTTCCGGCCTCCTCCGAAGCCTGCCTATACTCCCTTAAGCTCCATCAAATACTGAAAACCTGCCATTTTAAAAATTTCCAGCAGCTCCTCCGACAGGTTGATGACAGAAATTTTACTGCCCAGCTCTTTTTGTATAGTCAGGATGACCCGCAAGCCAGCACTGGAAATATACTCCAGTTCCCGGGCATCAAATATCAGGGAAGTCCCCTTCTGCGTTTTAAGTATCTCGCCAATTTCCTGCTGTATGTCAGTGGCATTCAGAGCATCCATATCTCCTTTAAGAAAAATTGTGAGGACTCCCTCGCTGTTATCATATCGCATGGCGCCAACCCCTTTCTAACAAAATACTATTGTACGATTCTCCTCGCCTTGGTAAAATCCCTGCAAATTCAGAAATATATTTGGAAATGAAATATATTTGGAAATGAATGATACAAAAAAACTGACCAAGATTATATTTTCTTTGGTTGAAAAAATATGATATAGTAAATACAATTTTAGAGATATGCTATGATAATGTGTTTTGTAAAACTGTTGAACAGAAAAGAGGTAGAATTATATGCAAACTATTGCGCTAATCGCACATGACAAGAAAAAGGATGAAATGCTGGACTTTGTGGGGCAGCATCTGGATTTGCTGCAGGAATGTCACTTGATTGCTACAAACACTACCGGCACAAGAATCAAAGAAAAATATGGTATAGAAGTTGAAACAATGATGTCCGGCCCTCTTGGCGGTGACCAGCAAATCGGGGCAAAGGTGGCAACCGGTGAAATCGACTATGTAATATTCCTGCGGGACCCATTAACTTCTCAGCCCCATGAGCCAGATATCAACGCTCTGCTCAGGCTGTGCGATGTTCATAATGTACCACTGGCCACCAACCGTAAAAGCGGACATATTATGTTAAAGTATGTGTCTATTGAAAATACGGTTGTAAGCGAATAGTCTTTGTACCACAACAGCATATGAATTGAAACAGGCGGAGGTGTTGACTATAGTCCCACCATCCGCCTTTAATATTTTGGCCTGACACTGAAAGTAGCTGTACAATTCCTTTGGAAAAATATAACTGCTTCTATGTGTCCTTATTTTTATACTTACATACGATTTAACAGCAAATATTTTACGACTTGCTGCCTTTTATTCTTTGTGTAATCCACATCACAACGCAATACAGTACCGGTATGAGGAAAATACCCAAAACAGTGGCAAAAAGCATACCACCTACTACCGCTGTACCCATGCTGTTTCGGGCGGCAGCACCGGCCCCACTGGCCAAAGCCAATGGCAGACAGCCGATAATAAACGCCAAGGAAGTCATAAGTATTGGCCGCAATCGGAGTCCAGCCGCCTCGATGGTCGCCTTGATAGGATCCATTCCAGCATCTACACGGACCTTGGCAAACTCAACTATGAGAATTGCATTCTTGGCCGCCAGACCCATCAGCATAATTACACCAATCTGCATATAAATACTGTTTTGCAGGCCAGGATTCAGATGACCACAAAATGCCTCAATGTAAAGCAAACTACACTGCACGAAAAATGCTCCAAACAAACCGGTAGGTACCGAAAGCAGTACAGCAAAAGGAACACTCCAGCTCTCGTAAAGGGCTGCCAAACAGAGGAATACGAATACCAGTGCCAGCATCAGAATCTGTCCGGTGGTTCCAGCCGATTTTTTCTCTTCACGGCTCTGGCCCGACCATTCCACCATAAAACCAGCTGGGGCTTTTTCCCGTACCACTTCCTCCATAGCAGCTATCGCCTGCCCGGAACTGTAACCCTCAGCTACAGCTCCCTGAATACTAACGCTGCGGGCTCCATTAAAGCGGGTAATAACTGAAGTTGAGGTAGAAAGTTTTGGTGTAAGAAGACTATCCAACGGAACCATGTCTCCAGAACTATTACTTACAAAACAGAACTTCAATGCCTCGGATGCGCTTCGATATTGGGCATCAGATTGCATCATAACCTTATAGGTCCGTCCAAATTGAACGAAATCATTAACCTGGGTGCCACCATAATTTATCTGCAATGCCATAAATACATCAGCCAGGTTTACCCCCATCTTTTTTACCTTTTCCCGATCCACCTCATATTTGCACACCGGGGAAGCAATCGAGAAAGTACTGTATACCATGGCCAACTCCGGCCGTTGATTAGCGGCCGTCAAAATTTCCTTTATGATAGCATCCAGCTCCTGATCCGTGTGACCAGTCACATCCTGCAGCTCCATACTCCAGCCACCTACCATACCCAAACCAGGTAATGACGGTGGAAGAATACCCATAATTTGTGCCTCAGGGTATTCAACACCCAAAAGATTAGCCTTTTGAATAATAGACATAATGGATCGTTCCGCAGTAGTACGCTCCCCCCAGTTGTCCAAGCAGATAAACATGGCTCCTGCATTGGACTTGGTACCTGACGAAAGAACATCATAACCGGAAACCCTCAAAATATGTGATATTCCAGGTACCTCCTGCAGCTCCTTGCTATACGCATCCATGGTTTCATAGGTGCGGTTCAATGATGTGCCCTCCGGCATAGTCACTGCAGCGATAAAGTACCCCTGATCTTCATTCGGAACGAAGGTTGACGGCAACTTAGTATAGAAAAATCCCGCCAACACACATATTACCAGCAGTGAAGCCAGCCCAGCCTTAAAGTTGTCAATTATCCAGCTAACCCCACCAATGTAACGATTTTGAGTGCGTTCAAACCAATCATTAAATTTGTCAAAAAATCTATCCAGGAAATTCTTTTTGGAATTTGGATTATGTGGCTTCATCAAGGTAGCACAAAGGGCTGGGGTAAGCGTTAAGGCAATAAACGCTGACAAAGCCATTGACACAACAATTGTCAACGCAAACTGCCGATAAAGAACCCCTGTCGTCCCCCCCAGGAACGCCACCGGAATAAACACAGCAGAAAGCACAAAGGCAATAGCCACTACCGGCCCCTGCACTTCGTCCATGGCCTTTTCAGTAGCTTCCACCGGGCCCAGTCCATCACGCTTCATATGGGATTCGACATTTTCCACCACTACTATGGCATCATCAACAACCAAGCCTATGGCCAGTACCATAGCAAACAGCGTCAAAGTGTTAATGGAAAACCCTAAAATGATAAAGCTGGCAAAGGTTCCGATAAGGGATACCGGGATAGCCAAAACCGGAATAAGGGTTGCTCGCCAACTCTGAAGGAAAAGAAATACGATGATAATAACCAACGCCAAGGCTTCTTTAAAGGTTTGCACCACTTCGCCAATGGATTCGCTGATAAATTCGGTATTATCAATGATATTCACATATGCCATATCATCCGGAAAATTCTTGGAGGCTTCCTTCAATACCTTTTTTACCTCGCCGATGGTTTCCATGGCATTGGCATCATCGGTCAGCTTGATACCATAACCAGCAGCCGGGGCACCATCACAATCCGAAATAATCGAGGTGGTCTTGGCTCCGGTCTCAACCCGAGCCACATCTTTCAAGTATACACAGGAGCCATCAGAATTCGCCTTTATAACAATATTGCCAAATTCCTCCGGAGTTACCAAACGCCCTTCCACACTGCCTGTGTACTGCTTTTCCTGGTTAGCCGGTGCCGGAAGTTGACCAATGGTCCCCGCCGGAGCCTGAATATTCTGCTCCTGAATGGCAGTTTTTACCTGTGAAATAGTAATCCCCAATTCAGCCAGTCGGTCCGGATTCAGCCAAACACGCATGGCATAAGTGGAACCAAAGGAAGATACCTCGCCTACGCCTGGAATTCGCTTGAGGCTGTCCACAATATATATATCTGCATAGTTCATCAAAAAGGTGCGCTTGAAAGTACCATTTGGTGAAACCATCGCAAACATAAAAGCCATATCACTGGATGATTTTCTCGTGGTAACACCGGTATCCTGAACATCAGATGGCAGGCTGGCAGTGGCAATAGACACATTGTTCTGTACCAATACCGAGTCCATATTACCGTCGGTGCCCAAGGTGAACCTCACATCCAGGCTATAACTACCACTATCATCCGAAGTGGAAGACATATAATCCATACCCTGAGTACCATTTACCTGTTCCTCAATAACCTGAGCCACCGTCTGATTTATAACCCTGGCATTAGCACCAATATAGGTGGTGGTTACATTGATAGTTGGCTGGCTAATCTGCGGGTATTGGGCAATTGGCAGATTGAATCCTGCCAAAACACCAACAATAACGATAATAATGGCTATAACGATGGCGAAAATCGGACGATGTATAAAAAATCGAGCCATAATCCCGCCTCCTTATGACTTGTTTACAACTTCAGTAGATTCTTTCAGGGAGAAACCCATATCTTCAGCTGTTACCATGGTGACATCAAGGTCCTTGCCTGACTGAAGATTTGTAAGGCCATCCACTATAACGGTATCATTGACTGTCAGACCACTCTTGACAATATAATAGCTGCCTACCTTTTCACCCAAAACAACATTTCTGGAGACAGATTTACCGTCCGGACCTACCACCAACACAAAGGATTCCTCCAAAAGCTGCTGTACAGCCCGTTGCGGAACCAAGATGGCATTCTTGGCTGTAACACCTACAAAGCGCACCCGGGCAAACATTCCTGGCAACAAGACGCCCCGCGGATTACGCAATATAGCATTTACGGTCAGGGAAGCCGACTTGTCCTTAAAGGACCGATCCACCGCCGTAACATCACCTTCCAATGGGTATTCATCACCATTGGACAATATAATCTTTATTTTTGGCACATAATTATCGGCTTCGTCCCAGGTTCCTTTTTTATAAGCTTCGGACAGAATATTCAGATACTCAGCTTCACTGATACTGAACTGGGCATAAATCGGATCAACAGAACCAATGGAAACCAGCTTGGTGCTGCCAGCTGTGGCGTAGGTACCAACAGCTACATCATCCACGGAAAGTCTCCCACTCATTGGTGCATAAACAATCGTATCATTCAAATTTTCCCGAGCTTTTTGTACAGCTGCCCGCTGGGATTCTACCGTAGCCTGATTTGCTACTACCTCTTCCCGTTGATTGACCAAGGACTGTTCGGAAATGGCTTTTTCCGAAAACAGCATTTCATCTCTGGCCAATTCGTCCTGAGCAGACCTGAGGGCGGCCTCTGCCTTGTGCAGATTGGCCTCTGCCTCTATAATAGCCGATTCATATTGCCGAGAATCAATTCTATACAAAGGAGTCCCAACACTAACCTCATCACCAGTTTTAAAATACTTTTCCATAATACTGCCAGAAACCCGGGAATGAACTTCAACATCATCCGTCCCCTTCAGGTGTCCCGGATAGCTATAGGTAAGCGGTGCATCCTGCTGAATAACCTTCATGGCCTTCACAGGAACCTTTTGAGCCGTCTCCTGGGGTTCACTGCCACAACCAGCCAACATAATACTAGTGGCTAACACAAGGGCGCTCACTAAAGCTCCCATTTTTTTCCCATAAAATCCTGTCACCGGTTATTCCCCCTTTTTCCCGTTGCTGTCAACAAATTGACGATAAGGAGTTATATCCAAATCCACTGGCACTCCCATAGCAGTATCCAGGCTGGCCTTGCTGGTATTATATTTATACAGTGCTGAAATATATTTACCTTTGGCCGATACCAATTTATCCTGCGCATCCATAACTTCAAGGTTTGTCCCAACGCCAGCTTCATAACGAACCATTTCAATGCGGTAATCCTCCTGAGCTTTAGTCAAAGCTTCCTGCATTGTGCCGATATTTTCCTCGGCAGCCCGCATATTTAAATAAGCAGTATGTACCTCCAGCTTTACACTGTTCACCTTATCCTTCAATTCCGCCTCAGCACGGTGCACCGCTGATTTCTTCCTATTCACCTGAGCTGTAGTCACTCCACTGTCAAAAACATTCCATTTTAGTGATAGACCGGCGCTCCAGCTATCCGATGTGATATTGTCATTCTTAAAAGGCGAACTGCCACCTATATTCCGACTAACTGCCGCATCTACCTTCGGCCGCATACCAGACTTTGCCACATCCATTTCGGCCTTTTTCTGGTGCAGGTTAAATTGCTTTTGAAACAGATCCGGCCGATGCAGTCTGGCATAGTCATCACATTCAGGCAAGGTGGCGGTGTACTGTTCATAGGCCAACTGTTCCCGTGGTACAGTTTCTGTTTCCATTGGCAAGCCCACATCCTTGTTAAAGGTTGCCACCGCCACATGCAAATCATTGACGGCGGTTACCAGCTGTTGTTTACCCTGTGCCAGAGAAACCTCCGAGCTAAGCACATCCTTTTGTGCCACTACACCAGCCCGAAATTTGGCATCTACATTGTCCAAATGCGCTTTCAAATTGTTGACGGATTCCTGATATACTTCCACTTCACTGCGACACTTCAGTATATTGTAGTAATCCGTTGATACCGTGTTACGAATATTTTGCTTGGTCCGCTCCAGCTCCAGTTCGGCCCCGGAAAGCCCCATTTCAGCTGCTTTGATATTGTTTTCTACCATCCCGCCGGAATAAACTGGCATGGACAGGGAGAACTGATTCGCGTACAAGCCATCATGTGGCCATCCTTCATAGGCTTTGCCGCCTACTTTATAAGCACTGCTGGACCAGCTTGCTTTGGGGCCGGCATTTCGCCGTGCTTCTCTTAACCCCCAATAAGCACTGTCCAAATCGCTGGCACTCGCTTCAATTGAATAATTGCGTTCCAAGGCCAGACGAATCCCCTCGTCCAGCGTTATATCCAATTTTTCAGCTGAAGCAACACTTCCGACCATGGACAACATAAGTGCCATTACGACTGCCCCGACTTTTTTGCGGCGTAATTTCATATTCTATCTCCTCCTTTGTATAAGGATAATATCCGTAGCTATGGCAACAAAATAACCACCATACCGCCCAATTAACCGACCAAAATCGTTATATATTTCGCATATTCGCCACTATAAACAAAAATTCCTTCCAAAGAGATATTTTTTTAACCACTGTTCCCAAAGACGAAATTGTACATCATCACTTTATAATTTTGTTACACTTAATCATCTTTTTTCCATATTGCTAATTTAAAATGTAAACAATGATAGGCCTATAACAACAATTACTAGGAGGTAATGTATGATGAAAAAATTTATAACTATGCTTTCCGCTTGTGCGCTTATTATTTTAAGCAGTGTAGCTTTTGCTGCGACACCACCAAAGGATGTTACCACCGAGACTAAACCAACGGCAGTAGCTGATGAAGCTACGCCACCAACCGCTTCCGGTGAGGCAAAAACATCGATGGGTACTGACTGGAGTACAGAGTACTCATCAGAAATTCCCCAACCGGTACTGGATGCCTATAAAATAGCTACCAAGGGTCTTGTCGGGGTAGGTTATAAGCCAATGGCTTTCCTTGGTCAATCGGCAGACAACACAAAATATTGCATACTTTGTCAAGCAAAAGTGGTTGTGCCAAATGCAAAACCGTACTATGCGTTGATGTTCATAACCAAGGATTCGCAGGGGAATGCATCCATTGGCAATATCATAAAAATTGATTTGGCCGAATTAGCCGGTAAATAAGAAACAGGGTTGGCATATTGCTAAAAATCAATCTGCCAACCCTATTTTTGTGCTTGATATTTTATTGTATAATTTCATCAGAAAATACATTTAATAATCATAATATTGGGAGTGTGATATTGTGGCCGAAGAAGTTATTAAGTACGAAAAGGAAGACCGGATTGCCATTTTGACACTTAATAGACCCAAGAGCTTAAATTCTATGAGTCTGGATCTTATCAATGGCTGGATAGAAAAATTACATCAGGCAGAGCACGACCCGGAGGTACGGGTTGTCATCCTGACCGGAGCTGGACGGGGCTTTTGTGCCGGCGGAGATTTAGCCTCTCTGGATAAGCTAAACACCACGGAGGAACGACGGCAATTTGTTGCCCAGGCCGGTATGATAGTCAAGCTCATTCACTGTATGTCCAAGCCGGTTATTGCCATGGTAAATGGCGTAGCCGCCGGAGCCGGCTTTAACATTGCCATTGCCTGCGACCTTTGTTACGCCGCCCAAGGAGTAAAATTCATCCAGAGCTTTGCCAACATAGGCCTGGCCCCCGACTGTGGTGGATATTATTTTCTGGCCAAAACCGTGGGGTTGGCCAAGGCCAAAGAATTGATGTTTACTGCAAGGCCGCTAGAAGCCGAGGAAGCCCATACTCTTGGACTGGTAAATGATGTATTCCCAGCAGACGCATTACGGGAAAAAACCTTGGCTGTGGCCAGAAAAATCGCGGGAGCAGCCCCATTGGCACTGGCTATGATGAAAAAGGAAATCAATAATTATGGTGCATCCCTGGAGGATACTTTGACCTATGAATCCATGGCCATGGCTATGTTGCTGGGGACAGAAGATTTTCAGGAGGGTATAAAAGCCTTTGCGGAAAAGCGCTCACCAATATTTAACGGAAAATAAAATATACTAAGCTTAATAAACGAGGCACCTTACTTTTAAGGTGCCTTTTCAGCTCTTATCCACTCTGCATTGAATACAAAAAATACAATATTGCTCCCAGCACAGCCAAAGCAGCGGCTTTTAAGTATCTGTGCTTATTTTCCCACCGAGTGATTTCTGACAATTCTTCCTGACTTTCCACTTTCCCTTATAACTACTTTATGCGTAAATTATATAATTTCCAAAATATAATGTCATCAAATAATGTTTAGGGAATATAATATTTACAACCATAATTCTGAATGATAATATACAGATAATAAAACTTAGCCATTGATATTGCCATCGAATGAAGATGGTCATTGGGCTTATCTTGCGGATTTAATATTTTCTACAGTTTATAGGAGGAGTATTAAAAATGTTAATATCCAAAAAACTAATTGCATCAATTCTGGCTGGCTTGCTGATTGGCAGCACCGGATATGCGGCAACTGCTGACAGGGAAAATCTTGCCCAGGTAGCCCTGCTGCAATCTTTGGCTCAGGGGTATTTCGGCGGTACGGTCACTGTCAAGGACCTGCGTGCTATGGGTGACACCGGTATCGGCACCTTTGAAGGGCTGAACGGGGAAATGATTGTACTGGATGGCACAGTTTATCAGGCGTTGGGTGATGGCAGAGTTGTTGTAGCCCCTGATACGGAAATCATTCCTTTTGCCAATGTCACTTATTTTGACAATGATATTTCTATCAAGCTGTCCAACATTGCAGATAAGGCCTCCTTGGAAAAAATCTTAAACCAGGCCGTGAAGGAGCAGGGTGAGAACAGCTTTTATATGGTGAAGCTGCACACTAAATTCCCTTCCATTCTGTTCCGCAGTGAATATGGCAGCAGCAAGCCTTATCCGACCCTGGTAGAAGCCCTCAAAGGCAAGCAAACCGAATTCACTCATAAGAATATAAAGGGTACACTGGTGGGATTGTACTGTCCTAATTACATGGGTGAGCTGAACTCTGTCGGGTGGCATTTCCACTTTATTTCTGATGACCGTAAACACGGTGGCCACATTCTGGAGCTTGCTATCAAGGATGGTGAAATCCAGTTGGACAAAACCGATAAATTTTCAATGACATTGCATAAAGACAAGCATTTCCATGAAATAAATCTGGCCAAGGATATGTCCGCCGACATTCGCAGTGCTGAACAAGACACCCAAAGTGCTATGAACAACGCCCAATAAACCAAATTTATTTAGAAAACTACAGGAGGCCTACAATGTATGTTAGTCAATACTGAAATAAAAGACAGAATTGCTTATATAAAAATGCAAAACGGCAAACATTTTAATTGTCTCAGCGAGGAAATGTGCCTTGATCTCATTACAGCCATAAAGGAAGCCTATGCACAGGAATGTGTAGGAATTGTTCTGCGGGCTGAGGTGAACCGTCAGGTTTGGAGTGCCGGTCATGATATTCGTGAGCTGCCGTTGGATGGCAGCGACCCATTAGCGTTTAATGTCCCTATGGAGGAGCTATTACGGGAGGTACAGGATGTGCCTATACCGGTTATTGCCTGTGTAGATGGTACGGTTTGGGGTGGTGCCTGTGACCTGTGCCTGTCCTGCGATATGATTGTCAGCTCCAAGAATGCCACCTTTGCCATTACTCCGGCCAAAATTGGCATTCCTTATAACGCTTCCGGCCTGCTCCACTTCATCAATCAGCTAGGCATCAATAAAGCAAGAGAAATGTTTTTTCTGGGCACCCCAATAGAGGCAGAAGATGCTTTGAATGTAGGGCTCATAAATCATGTAGCAGAGGATAACGAAGCTCTGGAAAAGCTGTTGGAGGAGCATTTTTTGGCACCGCTTCGCCGGAACAGTATTCTGTCAGTCAGTGCAATTAAACGCCAATTCCGCATTCTTTCCCGGGCATCCACGGTTATCAGTGCCGAGAGCTTTGAACGCATCAATGCGTATCGTCAAAAAGTATATGGCGGTGATGATTACAAGGAGGGCATCAATTCCTTCCTGGAAAAACGGGCACCAAACTATAAAGGCAAAGCTTCGGATTTAGACTGAAGTTCCTATATCGGTATTTACGGTAAATACGGTGACTTTTGGGAAAAGTACCCTCATTATTGGGCAGACCAGTAAAGAGGGTACTTTTTTAATTTTAAAAAAAATATAAAAATTGTTGTTTTGACTTATTGACTTTTTGACTATTCTGACTATAATAATAATTGAGGCAAGGGAAAGAGTTCCGGAACAGAGATGTTCAGCAACGCGCCTCACCAAACAACAAAATATACAATGAAAGGGGATCGTTATTATGTTTGGCATTATTCCATTTGATATGAGAAATGATTTAGCAGCACGGGAAGACGGTTTCGATCGCCTGTTCAACTGGATGAATCGTCCAATTTCCAGCTTCTTTAATGATGCTGGTTTTAGCGGAAAAGCCTTTAATGTTGATGTGAAGGATACCGGCAACAGCTATGAGCTGAAAGCCGAGCTTCCAGGTGTATCCAAGGACGATATAAACCTTTCCTATAAGGACAACTATCTTACCATCTCCACCCAGCAGGAAAAATCTCAGGAAGAAAAAGATGAGGATGGCTGCTACATTCGTCGGGAGCGTTACAGTGGTAGCATGAGTCGCTCCTTCTACATTGACAATGTGGATGAAAATAACTGTCAGGCGGATTTTAAGGATGGTATTCTTACTGTTACCTTACCTAAGGCTGCTGAACGGGTTGATACACCAAAGCAGATACCTATTCACTCCGCATAATAAGCAAGCGTCATAGGCGCACCGTAATTCAAAAGGTCGGCAGATTGCTCTGCCGGCCTTTTTGCATATAACGACTAAAAGAAATATGAAAAAACAAAACCCCGAAGCCTTTATCTCTAAAGGTTTCGAGGTTATTTTTCATATGGTGGAGACGAGGGGGCTTGAACCCCTGACCCCATGCCTGCCAGGCATGTGCTCTCCCAGCTGAGCTACGCCCCCATGAGTTTCAAGTCTTTTTATCAACCGTGTTAGATTATACATCAAGAAAAGAATTTACACAACCCTATTTTTAAATCTATTGTTTTTTCTGAGAAATATCCTGAAAAATAGTGCCATCATCCTATATGAACAGCAAAGGATTTTCCCCACCAATATAGTATATTACAGGTAATAAAATATAATTTGGGTTAATCGGGGGGAGGCATCCACAATGAAAAAAATTCTTCATCTGGCAATGTTGGTAATGTTTGTTTTGACCGGCACGGTATTAGTGTCTGCCAATCCCAACGGCGGAGTTCCCAAAGGTTATACCTTCCCCACTGGAATGACTCCGGTCCAAACCATAAATTACTTCCATCATAAAATTGTGGATGGTGATTATGGGTTGGCCCATGATGTGCTGACAGAGGATTATAAAAACTTCTTTCAGAGTTACGACGATTTCAAAAAGGGATATTCCACCACTTTGACCAGTAAGCCCGAAAATTATCGTATGAGTGAGCAAACAGACCACAGGGCAACATTAACATATATTGTAAAATCACGGGATATGCTGGCTAATCATCACATAGTTGAACAGACCTTTGAATGCACAACTGTGCTGAAAAAAATAGACGGCAACTGGCTGATAGACAGTGGCACCGGCGAACTGTTGGAGCGAACTGAGCTGAATTCATATCAGTCAGCAGCTGCAGTGCTAAGAAGCTATCACGAATGTATCACCAATAGGGAACTGCGGGCGGCCTGGAACATGCTGGATGACACCTATAAGCCTTCCTTTGGCGATTTTTCTACATTTTGCAGTGGCTTCACTACCACTGTAAGCAGTGATGTCAGCAATATCGTCCCTGTTGCCGACAGCTTCAACGAACTTGCCTTGGAATATACGCTAACAGCAAAGGATTCGACGAATGAAACCAATGTAGTACAGGTATTTGATGGTATGGCCCAAATGATATTAACCCCAGATAAAGGTTGGCGGATTTTGTCGGCAGAAAATCATCTAAAGGAACAATTCTTCCCGCCGAAATGGTAATTTTACACTAAAAACAGAAGCCGGTGTTCCACCGGCTTCTGTACATTTATTTTGTACTGGTATCTATCGAACAGGTACATTTTCCCTCAACATCACACTTGGCAAAATACTGTTCTTCCAGTGGTATCCAGCGTGTTTTAAACATGCGGGCCGCTGTCGGCCCATTTCGCTGAATAATCCGCTCCATTTGTTCCTTAGGAGACACTGTCATAAAAATGCGATAATCATAGTATTTCTGCAAGGCCGGATGACAACTATAGGATCCCTCAACAATGCAGACCGACTTTGGTTCAATAAGAACCGGTTCCT
Source organism: uncultured Anaerovibrio sp. (assembly GCA_902786545.1). Classification (GTDB taxonomy): domain Bacteria; phylum Bacillota; class Negativicutes; order Selenomonadales; family Selenomonadaceae; genus Anaerovibrio. Next base: position 48,519 of record CADACU010000010.1, on the reverse strand, counting down.
GCAAGGACTGAGTTTTACAGTCAAAGCGCTGATAGGAGAAGTTTTTTTCCCCTGCCCGCAACGGTATCAAGACCTCTGATTCAAGCCGCTCCCGATCCACATTACCGCCTGGTGTATTCAACCGTTCGGCGGTGCGCTGCTCCGGCCGCAAAAAGAAATCATCCATATGAAATACCGTTGCCTCTATTTTATTTTGCAAAAAACTGGCCAAGGTGGTCTTTCCAGCCCCACAACGCCCGTCAATAGCTACCAGTAACCGTCCGGCAAAATTGTTTAATTTGCCTGCCAGAACGGTAATATCCCGCAATACATCATACCGGTCCATAATCAAAAAACCTCTTATAAGTTCATCGTCTCTGTTAATGCAGCACAAAATAAAGGTTAAAATGCAACCATTACATTTTAACCTTTATCATTGATTTTTCGTCTTCGTTCCAGTTCATGCCATGTTACTTCATCCACGATTCCAATTTTTCTGCTTATATTATCCAGCATACGGTCAATCTGCCGCAGCGCACCATTCATATCCTGCACTTCCAGCAGACTTCGGTGAATTTTCATGGCCAATATTTCATAATCTTTATTTTTCAAAATACTATCCTGCCTAAAAAAAAATAACTTATAGTATTATTATACCGTAGTTAACCAGGAAGTTCTACACTTAATTGGTACTTCAATCCCATAGAATTATTTAAAATTACCCTGCCGGCTTACGATATAATGGCTAGAGGGACTTTTTATGAAAGGTGGGGTATTATGTCCAGTATGTCAGCCAGTAAACAATCAAAAATCAATGGATACTATGATACTGCCCCATATGTTACCAGTGAGAAGCTTGAAGGATTATGGGGGTGGCTTATAACCAACTTTATTGATATGGAAGCCGACCTGAGAAACATAATTGACAAAATGCAGCTTTTGGAACAGGATATCCATGACCTACAAAGTGAATTGCGAAATATTTGATAATTACCACCAGCTAAAAGAACCGTTCCCGGTTCTTTTTTATATGCAGGCAGTACCCCCCTAAAACAGGTAAATAAACTATCTCTCGTTGCGATGCGAAGCTAGCCTAAAAAATGCTGAGCAGAATATTTTTTATATTATATGGAAAAATTTTAACGATTGCGTTATAATACTACTGTTACGCGGATAGAAAATCCGTGCATATCTATGGAGAGGTGTCCGAGTGGTCGAAGGTGCTTGACTCGAAATCAAGTGTGGTTAATAGCCACCGTGGGTTCGAATCCCACCCTCTCTGCCATTAACACTTAGTGACAGCAAGCTATAAGCGCAGCTGGAGCTTAGTGATAATCACTCGAAAAAGACCGTTGGATTGGTCTTTTCCCGTGCCATTAACACTTAGTGACAGCAAGCTATAAACGCAGCTGGAGCTTAGTGATAATCACTCGACAAAGGCCGTTGGATTGGTCTTTGCCCGTGCCATTAAGTATTGCCAAGAGATTGCCCCTGCAGCAATCTCTTTTTAGGAGGAATAACTTTGATAAGTCGTGTTCGTACCCGTTTTGCACCTAGCCCTACCGGCTATATGCATATTGGTAATTTGCGCACCGCTCTTTATGGGTATCTGTTTGCCAAAGCCAATAATGGTGATTTTCTGCTCCGTATAGAGGATACTGACCAGAAGCGCTATGTGGCTGATGCAGTAGAATTTATTCAAAACACCCTGAAAGCCGCCAATATCATTCCCAATGAAGGCCCTGATATAGGTGGTAACTGTGGTCCATATATTCAGAGTCAGCGTCTGGACATTTATAAAAAATATGCAGAAGAGCTTATTGAAAAAGGACATGCCTATCGCTGCTTCTGTAACGATTGCAGTGAAGAACAGCATGCAGCCCAGGAAGCCGGTGATGCAAAAAGCTTTGGCGGTTATAATCGGGCCTGCCGGGATTTGGATCAGTCTGTTATTGACCAATATCTGGCGGAAGGCCGTCCTTATGTTATCCGCCAGAAAATGCCACTGACAGGGGAAGTTACCTTCCATGATGTGGTACACGGCAATATAACTATCGCCTGTGACACTTTGGAGGATCAGGTCATCCTGAAACGGGATGGTATGCCAACCTACAATTTTGCCAATGTTATTGACGACCATCTTATGGATATCAGTCATATTTTCCGCGGGACAGAATTCATCACTTCCACACCAAAGCATGTACTCCTATATCAGTATCTTGGCTGGGAGCCACCTGTATTCATCCATCTGCCGCCTGTAATGGGGAAAAATGAGGATGGATCCGTTTCCAAGCTCTCCAAACGCCATGGTGCTACCGGCTTTAGCCAGCTGGTTGATATGGGTTACCTGCCGGAAGCCATCACCAACTATGTGGCGCTATTAGGTTGGAGTCCAAAATCCGAACAAGAAATTTTTACCATGGAAGAGCTTATCAATAAGTTCTCTCTGGAAGGCCTCAGCAAATCCCCAGCTGTGTTCGACTATAACAAGCTGGATTGGGTAAATGGGGAATATTTCAAGGCAATGAGTGACTCAGAGTTTGCTAAACACTCCAGTGCCTTTGGCGGAATTATTGCTGAATCCCTGCATGATAAATGGGAATATCTGGCTGCACTTCTTCGTACCCGGGTAAACCGTTATAATGAAATCCCGGAACAGATTGGGTTCTTCAAGGAATTGCCGGAATATGATATCGATCTGTTCAATAACAAGCGGAACAAGGTCACTCCGGAAAAGGCAGCGGAAATCATCCCACAGGCAATTGATATTCTAAACACAGTTGCTGAATGGACCCCTGAGGGTATTGACGACAAGCTCCAACCGGCCATTGCCGACAGCGGAATCAAGATGGGTACATTTATGTGGCCTGTAAGAATTGCCCTGTCTGGACAAAAGGTAACTCCAGGCGGTGTTACCGAGCTGCTCTACCTTTTGGGAAGAGATGAATCATTGAAACGACTGAACTTCGGTCTTAGCAAGATTCAAGGATAATATAACGAGCTTTAAGATTTCCCCCACCTCTTTAGGTGGGGGAAAACACCAGCTCGTTGCGACGCGAAGCTAGTCCTTTAGGGAAACGCTAATTGGAAGATTTTTCTTCTAAAGAAGAAAAATTTGAACAATGGCGTTATAATTTTTAAAAATCTAAAAAAAATATTTGACAACCTACCTCAAAATGAGGTATCATATTTGTTGTCAACGGCGCGTTGGTCAAGTGGTTAAGACTCCGCCCTCTCACGGCGGCTTCAGGGGTTCGAATCCCCTACGCGTCACCATAAAAAATTCAGCTCAGGACTTTGTCCTGAGCTTTTTTGTATTTTCGATTCCAGATTACTTGAAAAATTCCATGTCTTTGGAAAGCTTCTCCGCTACCTGTCTTAATCCACCAGCTGATTCGGCAAGGCTCAAAACTGTAGCCGACAGTTCATGCATAGAGGCACTGGTTTCTTCCGCGCTGGCTGCATTTTCTTCTGAAATAGCGCTGAGTGATGTTATCACATTCGATACCTTATCCTTGGAAGTCTCACATTGCTTTGCCCCATCAGAAATTTCATATACGCCGTTTACGGTCTCGTTTATATCACCAATCATGCCGTTTATGGACTGTATTGTTTCGCCAAGAGATGTCTGCTGCTCAGTATTTGCCGTCTTAACTTCATTAGCAGCTGCTACTGCGCCACCAGCTCTGCTGATCAATATATCCATCTCCTGCTTAATTTCATCAGCCAAGGATTTGGACTCGCCGGCCAGTTTACCAATTTCCTCCGCAACAACAGAGAAGCCTCGTCCAGCCTCACCGGCTCTGGCTGCTTCTATGCTGGCATTAAGCGACAACAGCGTGGTCTGGCTGGCAATGCTATTGATGCCATCAACCTTTTCATGAATATTGCTGACTGCGTTTTGGGTTTCCTGTATAGCTTCGGATATATCAGTAATCTTGATGGTCATATCCTCTGCTGATTTCTGAAGGTTCTCCAAAGACTTGGTCGAGGCCGTTGATGCTTCTTTCATGGTATTTGATAATGACTCAAGCCGTTCAGCACTTGACTGTACTGACATAACCGCTTCGCTTATAGTCACCACATTCTCTGAAGCGGTCTGAATTTCATTGGCTTGCTGGGTCGCACCGGTAGCAACCTCCTGAATAGCCTTGGTAACATCATCCGTAGTCCGGGAAATCTGATCCAATGTCCCTGACAAATTATCGGAGGAGTTTGCCACACTTTTGGCTCCATTTTTAATATTTCCCACAATCTGGGTAAGCTTTTTGACCAGGGAATTGGCTGAATTGACCATTACACCAAATTCATCTTTTCTGTCACGGTCATCAACTATTTCCACAAACTTGCCTTCTGACATTTCTTTAAGGGCATTGGTTATATTCTTGACCGGCTTATAGAATCCTCTGGCTGTGAGCACGGCAAAAAAGGCCGCTATGCCCACCATTATAAGGGCAACAATTACAACTATAATCGCTGATTTTTTAGCTGCACCCAAGATTTTTGTCGAATCTGTTGCTACAACAACCCTGAAAGCAGAATATGGCTCTTTAACATAGGCAATATGGGCGGAATATCCCTTGCCTGTGTCTGTAATGTAGAATCCCTTATCCTTTCCGCTGGTCATAGGCACAGATTTTGATCTGTCTTCCTCTTCGTGATCCTTGCCAATAACATACTGGGAATGAGCGGCAACAAATCCGGTTCTGTCCAATATAAATGCATCCTCAAAGGCCCCAGCCAACAGGTCGTGGAAATCCTCCATGTCGTAATTTCGCTGAACACTGCCAATTACCTTGCCTGTTTCATCAAAAACCGGAACTATCATGCATATCTGGCGTATGCCTGTGGCCTTGGATACCATTACATCCGATACATAAATCGGGGTTCCTTTCATGGCCTGCTTGTAATACTCTCGGTCAGAAATATTTACACATTTGCCGACGGTTCTCAATAGCTGATTGCCATCTGTTCCGGTGAGGGTCGTACCATTACCGTCATCCATGTAGGCATCAATGCCTTTCATCTGAGCAAACACATCATTACCCAAGGCAGCATTTCCGCTTGGGTCTTTTAAATATACTATAGTTGAAGGTGTAGTGGCCAATACTTTCAAGGCAGACACATTTTTTTCGATGACCTTGGCGAAAAGATCTTCCATATAGCTTGCCTGCCACTGCAGACGCTCCTGGGCATCTTCCTCAGCCTTATCGGTGGAAGATACATAGCTTATAACAGTGGACAATACCATAGGAACAAACACCAGCAGCAGCATTATGCCAATCAGTCTGGTTCGAAAGGAATCCCTGGTTGATACCAGTTTCGAATAACCATCATCGTTTTCGTTGTACATCCCAAAATCACCTCTCACCTTTTTATATTTTTATTAGATTATTCTCCATACTCGTGATTTTTCCTGCTTTGTAAAACCACTATTAAATTTATTTGTTACTATGTGGGAATATCTGCAATAAAAAATGGGCTGTAAGATGAATTATCATCATACAGCCCGTTTTTACTGAACTAATTTATCTATTATTTGTTCATTGCCTCAGCAACTGCTACAGCAACTGCTACGGACATACCAACCATTGGGTTGTTGCCGGCACCGATAAGCCCCATCATATCTACATGGGCAGGTACGGAAGAAGAACCAGCAAACTGTGCATCAGAATGCATACGGCCGAGAGTATCGGTCATACCATAGGAAGCAGGACCTGCTGCCATATTATCTGGATGCAGAGTACGACCAGTACCACCACCGGAAGCAACGGAGAAGTACTTCTTGCCAAGCTCAATGCACTCCTTCTTGTAGGTACCAGCTACTGGATGCTGGAAGCGGGTAGGATTAGTTGAGTTACCAGTAATGGAGATATCAACCTTCTCCAAATGCATGATGGCAACGCCCTCTGGAACAGAGTCAGCACCATAGCACTTAACCTTGGAGCGAGGACCATCAGAGTAGGAAACCTCTTTTACAACATTAACCTTACCAGCCTTGTAATCATATTGAGTCTGAACATAGGTAAAGCCGTTGATACGGGAAATAATCTGAGCAGCGTCCTTACCAAGACCATTGAGGATTACCCGGAGAGGATTTTTACGAACCTTATTTGCAGTCTGAGCGATACCAATAGCACCCTCAGCAGCCGCAAAGGACTCATGACCAGCCAGGAATGCGAAGCACTCAGCATCCTCAGTGAGGAGCATAGCAGCCAGATTACCATGGCCAAGACCAACCTTACGGTGGTCAGCTACAGAACCAGGTACGCAGAATGCCTGAATACCTTCGCCGATAGCCCTGGCAGCATCTGCTGCAGTCTTTACACCCTTCTTGATAGCAATAGCTGCACCAAGAGTGTAGGCCCACTTTGCATTCTCGAAGCAGATTGGCTGCAAATCAGAAACGATAGCAGCTGGGTCAAAGCCCTTTTCCTTACAAATATCAGCGGCAGCTTCAATGGAAGCAATACCATATTTCTTGCAAACCTCATTTATACCGTCAATGCGGCGCTCATAGCCTTCAAATAATGCCATTTCTTTTTCAGTCCTTCCTGTCGTTATCTCAAATTATTCCTTACGAGGATCGATGTAACGGGCAGCATCTGCATAACGGCCCTTGGTGGAGGTGTTCTTCTTGATTGCTTCGTTGGCATCAACGCCAGCAGCAATAGCTTCCATAGCCTTGCCAAGATGAACAACTTCATAACCGATAACACGGTCTTCTTTGTCAACAGCCATCTTAGTAACATAACCTTCGGCTAATTCGAGGTAACGAGGACCCTTCAGCTTGGTGGAGTACAGAGTACCTACCTGGCTGCGGAGGCCCTTGCCCAGGTCATCCAGACCTGCGCCAATTGGCAGACCATCATCAGAGAATGCAGTCTGAGTACGGCCATATACAATCTGCAGGAAGAGCTCGCGCATTGCAGTGTTGATAGCATCGCAAACCAAGTCAGTGTTCAAAGCCTCCAGGATAGTCTTGCCTGGGAGGATTTCAGAAGCCATAGCAGCAGAGTGAGTCATACCGGAGCAACCGATAGTCTCTACCAAAGCCTCTTCAATAATACCGTCCTTAACATTCAGGGTAAGCTTGCAGCCGCCCTGCTGAGGTGCACACCAGCCGATACCGTGAGTAAGACCGCTAATGTCCTTAATTTCCTTGGACTGTACCCATTTGCCCTCTTCTGGAATTGGAGCTGGACCATGGTTTACTTCTTTTGCAATGCATGTCATATCTTCAACATGCTTATCATAATGAATCATTTCGTATTCCTCTCTTCACTATATAATAATACACCATGGCTGGCAGCTCTGATATATCAGAGCCACCAGTCACTAACATTAAACAATGAGAAAATTACTTGAGCTTAACCAACGGAGTGCCGGTCATTTCTGCCGGAATTTCCATACCAGCCAAAGTAAGCAGGGTTGGAGCAATATCACAGAGTGCGCCATCACTGGCAATCCAGCCTACATTGTCAGCTACCACAATAAACGGTACCGGATTCGTGGTATGGGCCGTAAATGGTGCCCCCGTCTCCGGATCTACCATCTGATCAGCATTACCGTGATCAGCTGTGATGCAAACAACACCACCAACCTCACGGATAGCATCAACAAACCGTCCTACACAGGTATCCACTGTTTCAACGGCCTTGACAGCCGCCTCAATAACACCGGTGTGACCAACCATGTCACCGTTAGCATAGTTCAGGATAATGAAATCATACTTGCCTGACTTAATAGCCTCAACCACCTTGTCGGTAACCTCAATGGCACTCATCTCAGGCTGCAAATCGTAGGTAGCAACCTTTGGTGATGGTACCAATATCCGATCCTCACCCTTGTACGGTTCCTCAACGCCACCGTTGAAGAAGAAGGTAACATGCGCATACTTCTCAGTTTCAGCAATACGAAGCTGGGTCATACCATTCTGGGAAATAACTGCTCCCAAGGTGTTATCAATGGACTCAGGCGGATAAGCCACCTGAACATTGAGGCCTTCCTCGTACCGAGTCATGGTTGCAAAGGAAAGCTTCAATTCCTTGCGCTGGAAACCATCAAACTCAGCATCAGTAAAGGCATGGGTCAATTCACGGGCCCGATCTGGACGGAAGTTGAAGAAGATAACTCCATCACCATCCTTCATACCTTTGTAATCACCAACTACTACCGGAAGCACAAATTCGTCGGTAACCTCATCTGCATAGGATGCCTTAATAGCCTCCACAGCATCAGCGCCCTCAACACCCTTGCCGCTGGCAATAGCATCATAAGCCTTCTGAACACGATCCCAGCGCTTATCACGGTCCATTGCATAATAGCGGCCAGCAACGGTTGCAACCTTGCCACAACCAATTTCAGCAATTTTTGCTTCCAGATCCGCAACATACTCGGCTGCCGAAGATGGGTCAACATCACGACCATCCAGGAATGCATGAACATATACATCCTTTATGCCCTGCTTTTTAGCAAACTCCAGCAATCCGTAGAGATGCTCGCTATGGCTGTGAACACCGCCAGGGGAAACGAGCCCCATAAGATGAAGTGCCCCACCGTTATCCTTGGCTGCCTTGGCAACGCTCAGCAGTGCTTTGTTTTCAAAAAACTCTCCGTCCTTGATTGCCTTGGTAATACGGGTAAGGGCCTGATAAACAATCCGGCCGGCGCCAATATTGGTGTGACCAACCTCAGAGTTACCCATCTGCCCATCAGGCAGGCCTACAAACTCGCCTGATGCCTGAATGTGGGTGGTGGGAAAATTCTGCTTTAAACCATCAATAACCGGAGTCTTAGCAATCTGAATTGCATTGTTCGGGTCATTGGTCTTTCCGTTACCATAACCATCCATAATAATCAATGCAACAGGTGCGTTTTTTAATTTTGCCATTATTGTATCAACCTCAATTAGAATTTTACAATAGCGGAGAAGTCAGCAGCCTTCAAGGATGCACCGCCAACCAAAGCACCATCAACATTTGGCTGAGCCATAAGATCCTTAATGGTAGCTGGCTTTACTGAGCCGCCATACTGAATACGGATTGCATCTGCTGCAGTCTGACCAAATACTTCTGCAACAGCCTCACGGATAGCCTTGCAAACTTCCTCAGCCTGCTCGAAGGTAGCAGTCTTACCAGTACCAATAGCCCAGATTGGCTCATAAGCGATAACCAGCTTGCCAACCTCGTCAGCAGTGAAGCCGTCGAGAGCAGCCTTAATCTGCTTTACAACATGTGCAATGTAGGTACCAGCCTCACGGATTTCCAGAGACTCACCACAGCAAATAATAGGAGTAAGACCTGCAGCAAAAGCAGCACGAGCGCGCTTGTTTACGCCCTCATCAGTTTCACCGAAGTAATCACGACGCTCGGAATGGCCGAGAATAACATACTCTACGCCAATCTCCTTGAGCATACCGGTGGAAATCTCACCAGTGTATGCGCCTTTTGGCTCCCAATGAACATTCTGTGCACCGATATGAATCTTGGAGCCCTTTGCAGCCTCAGTAACAGCAGCCAATGCAGTTGCAGTAGGGCAAGCTACTACATCAACATCCTCTACATCTGCTACCAATGGAGCCAAAGCCTTAATCAGCTCTACGCCCTCAGCAATAGTGTTATTCATCTTCCAGTTACCAGCAATAATCGGTCTACGAGACATAATAAAAATCCTCCTTAAATTATCTATATATCTAAAAAAATGAGTAAAACCTCATCTGCCCAACAGGCACCGACGCAAGTCTAGTACCATCGGGTGCTTCCCCATAAGGGAAGGCATACTCTCTATGCGCAGTTTTTTCACCACAACGCTAAACAGTGAAACAACGGTACATCGAGGAATATTTACAAGGCTTGGAACGCTACGCAACGATAAGGTTCTATGCGCAGGATTTTCGCTGCATAGCTAGGAAAACCGCCGTAAATATCCGCAGTTGTACTTATAATGGTACATCGAGGAATATTTACAAGGTTTAGAACGCTACGCAACGATAAGGTTCTATGCGCAGGATTTTCGCTGTATAGCTAGGAAAACCGCCGTAAATATCCGCAGTTGTACTTATAATGGTACATCGAGGAATATTTACAAGGTTTGACAACGCTAGGCAGCGAAAAGACAAGCATATAGGATTACTTGTCAGCAATAGCTGCAATACCAGGCAGTTCCTTGCCCTCAAGGAATTCGAGAGTAGCGCCGCCACCGGTAGAAATATGGGAAATCTTGTCAGAAAGACCAGTCTTCTTCAGGGCTGCGATGGAGTCACCACCACCAACGATGGAGGTTGCGCCATTTTCAGTAGCCTTGGCAACTGCCTCAGCAACAGCCAGAGTACCCTTGGCAAAAGCGTCAAATTCGAATACACCCATTGGACCATTCCAGATAACAGTCTTAGCACCCTCGAGTGCCTTGACATACTCATCACAGGTCTTAGGACCGGAATCGAGAGCTTCCCAGCCCTCAGGAACTTTGTCAACATCTACGATATTGGTCTTGGCATCAGCTGCGAACTTATCAGCAATGGTAAGGTCTACCGGTAAAACAACCTTTACGCCCTTTTCCTTGGCTTTCTTCAACTGACCGAGAGCCTCCTCGAACTTATCCTTTTCGCAGATGGAATTACCGATTGGCAAGCCCTGTGCTGCATCGAAGGTATGTGCCATACCGCCACCGATGATAATGGTATCAACCTTATCAATCATATTGGAGATGACGCCAATCTTATCAGATACCTTTGCACCACCAATGATAGCTACGAATGGACGCTTAGGAGCTTCCAGGGTCTGGCCGATAAACTTGATTTCCTTTTCCATCAGGAAGCCGGCTACGGACTCCAGATACTGAGCTATACCTACATTGGCAGCATGTGCACGGTGGGAAACACCAAATGCATCATTTACAGCAATGTCGGCCAAGGATGCCAACTGCTTTGCAAAGCCTGGATCGTTCTTTTTCTCTTCCTTGTGATAACGGAGGTTCTCTAAGAGGAGAATCTCACCTGGCTTCAAATCAGCAGCTGCCTTTTCAGCCTCAGGTCCAACGCAATCAGAAACCCACTTAACATCTACACCCATAACCTCGGATACGCGCTTAACAATGTGCTTAGTGGAGAACTTGTCCTCACGCTCTTCGGTAGGACGACCGATATGGCAAGCCAGGATAACTGCTGCGCCCTGCTCCAGCATGTACTTAACAGTTTCCTTGGTAGCCTGAATACGAGTATCATTGGTGATATTCATATTCTCATCAAATGGAACATTATAATCCACGCGGCAAAATACTTTCTTACCCTTAAGATCTACATCTTTAATGGTTTTCTTATTCATACCCATGTTAATACAAAACCTCCGCTTAATAAAATAGGTCCGGCCCAAACAAAGGCCGGACCTCAATGGATCTTTTTTTGCTATTGTGTTTTGATGACGATTATCAGCCTAACTCAGCAAAGTACTTAATGGTACGAACCATCTGGCTGGTGTAGGAGTTCTCGTTATCATACCAGGAAACAACCTGAACCTGAGTGGTACCGTTGCCTACTGGGCTAACCATAGTCTGGGTAGCATCGAAGAGGGAACCGTAGCTCATACCAACGATATCGCTGGAAACGATCTCGTCCTCGTTATAACCGAAGGACTCAGTAGCCTGCTTCTTCATAGCAGCATTTACCTGATCTACAGTAACTTCACCCTCAACTACAGCGTAGAGCAGAGTGGTGGAACCAGTAGGGGTAGGAACGCGCTGTGCAGCACCGATGAGCTTGCCGTCCAACTCAGGAATTACAAGGCCGATAGCCTTTGCAGCACCAGTGGAGTTAGGAACGATGTTAACAGCTGCAGCACGGGAACGACGGAGATCGCCCTTGCGCTGTGGGCCGTCCAAAGTCATCTGGTCACCAGTGTAAGCATGGATAGTAGCCATGATACCGGACTTGATTGGAGCCAAGTCGTTCAGAGCCTTAGCCATTGGAGCCAAGCAGTTAGTGGTGCAGGATGCAGCGGAGATAACCTTATCTTCCTTGGTGAGGATCTTGTGGTTTACATTGTAAACAACGGTAGGGAGATCCTTGCCAGCTGGAGCGGAAATAACAACCTTCTTAGCACCTGCAGTCAGATGTGCAGAAGCCTTTTCCTTGGAAGTGTAGAAACCGGTGCACTCGAGAACTACATCAACATCATGCTGAGCCCAAGGAATTTCTGCAGCGTTAGCCTTTGCATAAATCTTGATTTCCTTGCCGTTAACGGTGATGGAATCTTCACCAGCGGTTACCTTATCAGCGTACTTGTACTTACCCTGGGAAGAGTCATACTTTAAAAGATGAGCCAACATCTTAGGGCTGGTCAAATCGTTGATTGCAACAACCTCATAACCCTCAGCGTCGAACATCTGACGGAATGCCAAACGACCAATACGACCAAAACCGTTAATAGCTACTTTTACTGCCATTTGTAAAATACCCCCTAAAAAATATATAGATAATTTAATTTGAGAACACACCGGGAAATGTCAAATGCCGGAAAAAAACAGACATAAGATACATCTTTGGTCCCAGTGCACCTTATCCCTTAATCAACACTATAGTACACCAAATTCCGCCATATTGTCAACGCAAAATCCATAACCTCTAATAACTATAGCATAAATAATATATATCGTATCAAAGCAATTCTCAATTAAGAAAGAGTAATAATATTTTAACAATTCACACTAGCCGGATTAAATTCTTTCGTTTGAATTTTCTCCAACGCCAAAGTGGCCTGAACCGCCAAAGCACACTCCAGACGCTTCTTCTGGATGGCACAGCCGGTTTCATACGGTATACGGATATCTCCATTGAACAAATCCGCATTGGCATGACAGCCACCACTACAGAAAAACTTGGCCCAGCAGTCCCGACACTTTTCCTTGTTCAGCACATGAGACTCCCGGAAATAGCTGGTGATTTCTTCGGCTCCATCATCCAGGTCGTTAAACACATCACCCAGCTTGTATTTCTTCCGCCCAACAAACTGGTGGCACGGATACAAATCTCCATTGGCCGCCACAGCATAATATTCATGTCCGGAGCCACAGCCCGCCAACCGCTTGGCCACACACGGACCGTTGGACAAATCCATATTGAAATGAAAGAAGAAAAAGCCCTTACCTTCCCGATGCCGTTTCAAATAAAACTCGGTGAGCCGATCGTACTCGGCAAAAATTTCCGGCAGCATATCGTCAGTAAGCGCATATGGAGAGTCCTTCAACACCACCGGCTCCATGGACAGGATATCAAACCCGGCATCCGCCATCGCCTTGACATCCTCCGTAAAATCCAAATTTTCTGCGGTATAGGTCCCCCGCATATAGTAATTCTCCCCATTACGGGCATCCACACACTTGCGGAAATTCTTCATGATCTTGTCATAGGTCGGCTGGCCACCACAGTCTGGTCTCATATTATCATGGGTTTCCTTCCGGCCATCAGTGCTAAGTACCAGACTAATGTTATTGTCATTCAGCCACTTAATATTGTCATCGTTTAAAGCCAGACCGTTGGTGGTCAGAGTCAGTTTGAATTCCTTGCCGGTTTCCTTTTCCCGCTTTCTGACATATTCGGTTACGGCCTTGACCAGCGGCATATTGATAAGTGGTTCGCCGCCGAAGAAATCGATTTCACAATGCTTCCTCAATCCACTGTGTGAAATAATATAGTCTACCGCTGCCCGACCTACTTCCTCACTCATCATCTGCCGCTCACCGCCATACTCACCGGTGTCACCAAAGCAATACTTGCAACGCATATTACAGTCGTGGGCTGTCATCAGGCACAAGGATTTAACTAAGCCCTTGGCCTTAAAGGTTGGGGGCACATCAATATCCGGTGCAAAAAGCTGATTAAGGTCCATCAGGGCATGCAGCTCTGACAAGGCCTCCTTCATATCTTCCTCAGAATATTTATCAGCCAAGGCAGTCAGGACCTCGCTGTCATTTTCACCATCAAAATAATCCATGATGTCATAAATCATTTCATCAATCACATGGACGGCCCCGCTGTTAATATCCAACAATATATACATACCGTTTTGAACAAATTTGTGGATTTTTGTCCGCATCTCTTTATTCATCATAATCTCCTAAACAACACATCAACGCTAAAAGAGCTCCCCTAGGGGGAGCCCTTCTATCACAAAAAATTATTTCTTGCTTTCACAAACCTGATTGCCAACAGTGCAAGAAGTCTTGCATGCGGACTGGCAGGATGCCTGGCACTCACCACAGCCACCGCTGTTCTTGGTTGCCTGCAAAGTAGGTGCATTTACAGTCTGAATGTGCTTCATATTAAGTAACCTCCTCGCCACAAATAAATTCCTAAGCTATTTTACCCTTTTTTGGCGGTATATGCAAGACCCACTGTAAAGTTAGCCTCAATCAACACAGCCAATAACCTATTCCTTATGCTGGGCTATTCCCAACTGAGCAAAGATACGCCCCTTAAGAAGGCGCCACTTAAACTCCGTCAACCCAAAGGTAGGATGCGGAATATTTATCCGCTGCAACAAATACGGATTGGTTTCAAAGGTATTCAGGCCGGCATCCCCGGTCACTGCAGCCAGATACTCCTCTTCCTTTAAAACCTCCAACAACTCACTGGTATATTTTCCATTGGGATAAGACAATGTATAAATGGTATCCATACCGTTCCATTCCATCAATAGCTTGGACAACTTTACTTCATCCCGGGCCGTATTCAGGTCCATTTCGGTCAGTGGCAAGTGATTGGCCGTATGACTGCCTATTTCCACGCCCCGATGCTGGATATCCTTCAGCTGATCCCAGCTCATATAATTTTCCCGGCCTATGTCATTACCTACCATAAATATAGTAGCCTTCAGGCCACGCTGCTCCAATATGGGCAACAGCTCCGTATAGTTGGTTTCATAGCCGTCATCAAAGGTAAGGATTATCGGCTTATCCGGCAGCTGCTGCAAGCCCTTTTTCGCCCGCAGAAAATCCCGGATAGAAATCGTAGTATAGCCAGCTTCCTTTAAATAATCCAGCTGCTCCTCAAAATCCCGGGGAGGAACATTGTATTCGTAGGCCTTGTCAGGATTATGCTCCTGTACCATGTGATATTCCAATATCGGGAACCCCTCCGGCTCCGGCTGAGCCAATAAGTACTGTATCCCTGCCCAAATGATAACTAGCGCAGCTACTATCAGCCCAAAAGCAATTTTAATGATTTTTTTCAATAGGTTCACCTGTCTCCTTCTGTTTTTCCTTTAATTCCTCTGCCAATGACACCAGCTTCCTCAGCCGATGATTAACACATGATTTGCTGACCAGCAAAATTTCTGCCAATTCCGCCAATGTCGCGTCGGGGTTTTCCTGCCGGCAGATGGCAGTTTTATTCAAAGCAGCGGACAAAGCATTAAGTACACCGCTATCCTTCAATAGTTTTATACATGCATTTTGATAATGAGCTGCATCCACTGTTTTCTGCAGATTGGCTGTCTCGCAATTTACCAGGCGATTAACCTGATTGCGGACCTCCTTCAAATTTCGGCCACTTTCAAACTCATCCAATGATTTTGTGGCTCCAATGATGGAGAGAAAGTCCATTATGGCCTCTCCGTCCTTTATATATATAAGATAATGATTTTTCCGGTCAGTAAATCCAGCCGGAAACCCCATTCGTCTTAATACGCCCACTATGGTATCAGCAAAGCCATAATTGTCAGTTATCATTTCCAAATGACATTCGGCCTCCGGGCGGTTTATACTACCGCCCCCCATAAAGGCCCCCCGTAAATAAGCCCGGCGACAGCACTGTTTCTTCAAAAGTGCTTTATCCCGCCCCATAGAGCCTTCCGTATCGCCCAGCATACCCAATTGTTCCATCAGGGGTCTGACATTGGGGGATGGCACCACCCGCAGGGAGTAGCGGTTATTTTTCTTCAAACGCTGACTGCGGCTTACCGTGACCTCGGTCTGAACATCCCCGGCACTCTTCAAAAGAGTCAGGGTTTTACGGGCAACTGCCGCATTTTCAGTCACGAAGCTAAGCCCCAGCATCAAATTTGTCCCAAGGGTTATGGACGCTCCCATACGCAAAAGTGCTGCCAGCTCAGCCGTCTGGCAGCATATCTTTTTGTCCAGTTTATGGGCTAGCTCATTTTTTACATCAGCAGCAAATGATGGCATGATTCACCAAGCTCCCATCAATATTTCTTCAGGTCATCCAGCCCAGCCTTAATTCCGTATATTGCCCGCATTACATTGCTGGCCAGTTTTTTCGGATCATGATGAATCGCATCCTTGCTGGTAATCAAATCCGCTTTTATCAAGCCAACTCCCAGTGCATTCAAGGCTTCTTCATCCACCTTGACCGGATAAGAGCCTTTTTCAGCATACATTTCCCGAATATCCTTTGGGACCGGGGTGGAATTGACAATGACATAATCAATGGCGTGGCGTCCCGCATGGTCCAAAATAGCCTTGACATGCATGGAGGCAGTATAGCCATCTGTTTCTCCCGGCTGGGTCATAACATTGCAGACATAAATTTTAATGGCCTTGCTGCGGCAAATGGCATCACCAATGCCTTCCACCAACAAGTTTGGCATAATGCTTGTATACAGACTGCCCGGGCCCAGCACAATAGCATTGGCATCACGAATGGCATCCAAGGAGGATTGCACAGCCTCCACATGCTCCGGATATAATTTAACCCGATGAATGCGCTTTTTGGCCTCCGGTATAGCTGACTCTCCGCAAACAATACTGCCGTCCTCCATAATGGCATCCAATCGCACATGCTCTTTGCTGGCCGGCAAAACCCGGCCCTTCACGGCCAGAACCTTGGAAGACTCAATCAACGCCGTCTCCACATCACCGGTAACCTCTGCCATGGCCGCTATAAACAGATTGCCAAAGCTATGACCAGACAAAGTACTGTTTCCACCAAACCGATGCTGGAACAGTTTTTCCATCAAGGGCTCGGTATCAGCCAAAGCCACCAGGCAATTTCGCAAATCTCCCGGTGGAATTATCCCCAGTTCTTCCCGCAGCCGACCAGAAGAGCCACCATCATCGGCCACTGTGACTACTGCTGTAACATTGGTAGTCACCTGTTTGATGCCACGAAGCAAGACGGAAAGCCCGTGCCCGCCACCTACTACGGTAACAGCCGGCCCCTTGCCCAGCATCCGCTTTTCATAAATAAGATCTACCAGCTTCTCTGAGCTGGATGGATAAACCACTGAAACTACCGACTGAATAATAAATTTAGCCGCCAATACCATAATAGCAAAGCCTAAAATCACCACCACCGAGCCGATAATTCCGGTGGCCGTATAGGTGTATTCCCCGGACCACAGATATACCGTGCGGAATATGGCTTCCTCAATGCTATCTATGTATTTGTAGTTAAACATAATCGCTATGCCCAGGCTGGCCAACATAACGCCACTGGCAAACAGCAGCAGCCAGCGTTTAAACTTCATTCCTGGATACAGCCATTTTAGAAAGCTCATCTTTATTACTCCTTAACGCTCTTCCCGGACATGCTCCCACACATCGTTCTTCATCAAATCACGATGCTCCAGATTGACCTGATAGCCCATGTCCTTCAGCCTGTCAAAAATATGCTTGGCGATAAACACGGACCGGTGCATACCACCAGTACAGCCTATGGCAATCACCAGCTGCATTTTCCCTTCTTTGACATACTGCGGAATAAGAAAATCTATCATACCGTCCAAATGCTGCTCAAATTCCTTTGTCACCGGGTATTGCTCAATATACTGGGCCACCTCTGGCACTGCACCACTCTTGTGGCGCATGGATTCAACATAAAACGGGTTAGGCAGGAAACGCACATCAAATACCAAATCTGCATCCAACGGCATACCAAATTTGAAACCAAAGGACATTACATTGATGTTAATCTTTTCGCCTTCCTTGGTTGCAAACAGCTTCAGTATTTTTTCCTTCAACTCAATTTTCTTTAAATCAGATGTATCAATAATATATGTAGCCTTGTTGCGAATCGGAGCCAGTCGTTCCCGCTCCTTGGCCACCCCCTCGCTGATACGGGAGCTAGGCGCCATTGGATGCCGCCGTCTGGTCTCTTTGTAACGGCGTATAATAGCTGCATCTGATGCATCCATAAACAACATTACATATGGCTGATTATCCCGATCCATATTTTCCAAAACATGAATAAAGGTATCAAAAAATTCTCGGCTGCGGGTATCCACCACCAATACTACCTTGTTGACATGGCCGCCGGAATGACGGCACAGCTCTGCAAATTTAGGAATAAACACAGGGGGCAGGTTGTCGATAACGAAATATCCCACATCCTCCATATAACGGCAGGCCTGGGTTTTTCCTGCTCCGGACATACCTGTTACAATGATAAAATTCATTTTGTCGTCTCTATCCATAACAGCCTCCTTTTCTCCATTCAGGAAGTCTTCTCTATATGTTTAAAAGCAAAAACGCTCTATGGCTTCCGCAATACCATCATGGTCACAGTCTGCCACCTGATATTTCGCAATCCTTTTCACATCCGCGTTGGCATTACCCATAGCTACACCGTAATGAGCGGACTGCAGCATGGTTATATCATTGTTGGAATCCCCAATGGCCAATATGGCTTCTGACGGAACCTTATAAATCTCGGCCATTTTAGCAATGGCTGAGGCCTTATTGATTCCCGGCTTAATCAGCTCCACATAAATCGGTGTGGATTTTACCGCCACGATTTGCCCGGCAAACTTTGCCGCAATATCCCTGGCCGCCCGATCTGCCTCCTCAGGGTTTCTTCCGATAAGCAGCAGCTTGGGAACCTTGTCCATATATTCAACCAAAGCATCCCCCACCGGATGCCCCGTAACACCTGCCGCCGTCTGATAAAACTTCGACAGTTCATTTTCCTGGGAATAATACAATTTATCATCACTATACAATTGAATATGGATATTTTGTTCCTGGGCATAATCAACCAATAATTGGACCAGCTGCTTATCCAGATAGGAGGCAAAGACCTCATCTCCGGATGCGTATTTTATCAAAGCCCCATTATAGGTGATTACAGGCACATCGATGCCCAACTCCTGCACATACGGCAGAGTCGAAATATGCATACGCCCGGTAGCAACCGTAAATATCACCCCGGCTTTCACAGCTTTTTTAATAGCCAGCTTGACCTTGTCAGTAATTTTCCGTTGACTGTTCAACAAGGTACCATCCATATCAGTAACAAAAAGTTTTGCTTTCATTATACCATCCTTTCCCGGCCCATCAGCCTATGGAGTGAAATATACTGTAACGCTGGTTCCCGGCTCCACCACAGTATTGGCAGGTATGCTCTGTCCGGAGGACAATCCCGTCCCTTGAATGCTCAAGCCTATTCCCAGTTCCCCCAGCTTTTGGGAAACCTCCCGAATACTCAAGCCATGTAAATCAGGCATAACCTGTTTCCCTGGCGGTGCTTTCGTCACCTCATACTGTGGCAGATTCTTATTGTTCTTGTCCATATCGGCAAACGGGTCCGATGATGGTTCAATGTGCTTGTAGCGTAGCAGCTGGGAGAAAATCTCACTGGCCACCGGTGCCGCAATCTGACCACCATAAAATTCCCCGGAGGTCGGATCATCAATAATAACCAATACTACCAGTTCAGGATTTTCCACAGGGGCAAAACCACAGAACGAAGCAATATAGCGCCCCTCCATATATCCGGCAGTATCCTTGTTAATTTTTTGGGCCGTACCGGTTTTGCCGGCCACTCGATAGCCCTTTACCTGGGCTTTTTGTCCACCACCTGTAGCAACAACCTGCTCCAACAGCCCCATCAGGGTCTTATCCGTGGCTGAGCTCAAAACCCGGCGCACCTCTTCCCGGCCATTTTCTTTGTATACCGAGCCATCAGCATTGGTTATTTCCTTAACAATATGTGGCTTTAGCAATACACCATCATTGGCAATGGCCGACATAGCCGTTACCAGCTGCAATGGCGTCACCGCAATACTCTGGCCAATGGACATGGTAGCCACATCTGAGTCCAGCATTTCACTGGATTCAAAGAGCATCCCCGGTTCCTCTCCCGGCAGTTCTATGCCAGTAATTTCACCAAAACCGAAATTTCTGGCATACTCGTTCAGCCGCTTACCCGTAAGTATCTGCCCAATCATGGCAAAACAGGTGTTAATTGAATTTTTAACAATATCAGTAAAGGTAACAGTACCAAAGCTTTCGCCGTTCCAGTTTTGAATATGTTTTTCTGATACAGTAATCCGGCCCGGGTCATAGAAGGTCTGATCCGGCGTTACTACACCATCCTCCAGGGCCGCACCGGCTACAATAGATTTAAATGTGGAACCAGGCTCATAAATATCCGATACCGCAATATTTCGCATGGCATCCATAGAATAATCGCCAAATTTATTTGGATTATAGCTTGGACGGGAAGCCATAGCCAGGACCTCGCCAGTCTTTGGGTCCATAACAATCGCTGTAACTGATTTTGGATTGTTATCCAGCATGGCCTTATCCAATGTCTGCTCCACAATAAACTGCATGGAGGCATCAATGGTCAGCGTAACGGTTTTGCAGTTATCCCCCTGATAACGATGCTGGGACAGAGAGAAAATGGAATCAAAAATAGTCTGCCCCTTCATATCGGTGATAACATTGTCCTCCTGCACATCCCCCTTGACCACACTGTCCAAGGAATACTCCAATCCGGCCAGGCCTTTGTCCTCCATACCGATAAAGCCGATGACATTGGCTGCCAGCATATCATTTGGATAACAGCGCTTGACCTCATCATCCATCCAAATACACTCATAACCCTTGTCCTTTTTCAGCTGGTTAATAGCCGCTTCCTCGTCACTTTCCAGACCATGCTTCACTGCATAATAAGTGCCGCCTTCCCGGATATTGTTGGCAATTTCCTCCGCCTTTATCCCCACAATAGGGCTCAGCTCCGCAGCCAACACCTGTATATCTTCCTCACTGCCCACCCGGTCAGGACGAACTACCAAAAGCTTGGCTATACGGCTTATAGCCAACTCCCGACCATTACGGTCCAATATTTTCCCTCGGGGTGACTGCCTGACCACATTATCCTGAGCGGCAGCCAAAGCCCTTTCAGTCATTTCCTGGTGCTGAAAAATCTGTAAAATACCGAAGCGGACTATAAGCACCAAGAAAAGAAGGGTCATTCCCATGTACAGAAAAAAAATCCTTGCGTTTAAATTTACCTGTTTTTTCGCCATATTATTACTCCAAATTACACTTTTCTAACTTTATATTTTACACTATTATTAAACAAATGCCAAAATTTAACGCTCGCAAAATAAAATTTGATAAAATGTGGAAAAAAAATTATTTTTTTGCTATTTTAAAGATAAAAGTTTACTTTTTTATCTTTTCATTGGTATAATGTAGGCAGAATGGTGGTGTTAAAAATGGATGATATTGATAAGAAAATTCTTAAACGACTGCAAGAAAATGCCCGTGTGACGATTTCTGTCCTTAGTTCCGAGATTTCTCTGTCCATGCCAGCAATCAGCGAACGCTTACGCAAGCTGGAGGCCGCCGGAGTAATAAAGCAATATACGGCCATTTTGGACCCTGCCCTCGTGGACAAACAGCTGATGGCCATAATTTTCCTCAGCATTGACAGTCCAAGTCATGGTGAAAGCTTTACTAAATTTGTTGTTGATGAGCCGGATATCAAGGAATGTTTTTATATTACCGGCGATTTCGATTATTCATTAAAGATTATTACCCAAAATACCAGTTCCCTTGAAGCTCTGTTAAACCGCATCAAAGAGCAGCCAGGTGTGGTTAAGACACAAACTATTGTGGTGCTGTCCTCCATTGTGGACAGGCCGTCTGTTACGGTGGAATAATTTTACCTCGAAAGACTGAATATGAAATTAAAATGCTGATTTCCAGCTTTGGGAAATCAGCATTTTTTATTGGATATATCTACCAGTGATATTTTTCTCCCCGGTTTATCTTAAAGGCCCGGTAAATTTGCTCCACCAACAGAAGCCGTACCATCTGGTGGGTAAAGGTCATATTAGAAAAGCTCAACAGCAAATCGGCTGCCTGACGCACCTCCTGAGAAAGTCCAAAAGCCCCACCGATAAGGAAGGTGATATGGCTTTTGCCATTGAGAGCCAGGCTGTCAATTTTGGCCGCCAATTCCTCGGAAGAAAGATTTTTTCCATAAACATCCAGGACAATCAGATAACTGCCCTCCGGCACCTGCTTTAGCAGACGCTGGCCCTCTTGGGCCAGTACCTGCTGTTTTTCTGCCTCGGATGGATTATCCTTCATCTTTTCTTCATTTATTTCAATGATATTAACATTGGCAAAGGGAGTCAGTCGTTTTAAAAACTCCTTTATACCCTCCGTCAAATATTTTTCCTTGAGCTTCCCTGCGGCAACTATGCTTATTTTCATTGGGAATTAGTCCTCTTTTGGCATAGCATCCAGTTTAACGCTGACAGTGTAGGTTGAACCGTTGGAACTGTACTTCACATCCACGGTCTCACCAACCTTGTGGGCGATAATAGCAGCCCGTAGCTCACCTACAGTATTTACTTCAGTACCGCCTACAGCCAAAATAATATCCCCACGACGAATGCCAGCCCGTCCAGCCGGGCCATCCAAAGTTACCCGTTCTACATATACACCGGATTTAATATTCAGTATATAGCCCTGGCGTGCCGCACTTTCCTTGTCGAACACCCCAACACCCAGATATGGCCGAATAACCTGACCATGCGTCATAAGGTCTTCCACTACACTTCTAACGGTATTGATTGGAATGGCAAATCCCATGCCTTCAACTGCGTTGGTCACAATCTTCTGGGAATTGATACCGATTACCTTGCCATCTGCATTTACCAATGCTCCACCGGAGTTGCCAGGGTTAATCGCCGCATCAGTCTGGATAAGCTTCATATTGCTTTCGCCCTTATTCAGTATACGGTTTACGGCACTGATTACACCAGTGGTAACACTACCCTGGAATTCCAATCCCATTGGGTTACCAATAGCAATGGCTGGTTCTCCCACCATAACATCATCGGAATCACCGAATTCAGCAGCCGGCAAATCATCAGCGTCCACCTTTACTACGGCCAGATCGGTAATTTCGTCTGCACCAATCAGCTTGCCGGTAAGGCTACGGCCATCGGACAGGGACACGATAATTTCCTTGGCACCTTCAATAACATGATTGTTAGTAACAATGTAGCCATCCTTGCGGAATATTACGCCGGAACCATAGCCCTCTACATCCCTTGGCATATTGAAGAAATCCCTGGCAATGGCTTTATTGGTAATACCAACCACAGCTGGACCTACAGCCTTGGCAGCCTGCACTACCGGAGTATTTCTTGCAGAAGAAATGGATGTGTTTGGAGCCGGAGCCGGAATCCCCTCGGCCGCCTTGCTGTTACCACAGCCACCTAACATTATGGAGCCTGCCACCAATAAGCTCATTACTACCGGCATGCAGGATTGAACGAAACCTTTCTTCTTAATCATTTTTCTTCCCCCTATCATTATCTTTTGGGGTTAATCCCCCTAAAAGTCCACACTAACGCATCTGTCCTGATTCGTCAAAATCAATTCCAAATTCTTTACACCCTGTTGGTCCAGAATTTGCTGTACTGTATTTATGGCCAAATCCGGCAGGTTATTGGACTGACTCAGATGAGCCAAAAAAACCGTTTGGGGCCGCTGCTTTAAATTCACCAGAGCCCATGCCGTATCTGTATTGGATAAATGTCCCCGGTTGCTCAATATCCGCTGTTTAAGCGGCCAAGGATAATCACCATTTCTCAACATATCTACATCATGATTTGCCTCCAAGACCATAACCCGGGCTGCTTCCAACTCTTTCCTGAGCTTGCTGTCCACAAAACCAATATCCGTTGCCACCACACACTTGATGCTGCCTATTATGGAGTATCCCACCGGATCAGCCGCATCGTGTGGAATGGAAAACGCCCTGACAGTCAGCTTATCCAGCCGTACCTGATCAATAATCGGATTGATGCATTCCACTGGCAGCTCATTGTAGCAGCTCATAGCCCGAAAGGTATCCGGGCGGCTATACAACGGAATACGATATTTCTTGGTAAGCGTAGCCAAGCCCTTTATATGGTCAATATGCTCATGGGTAATAAAAATCCCATCCAAATCCTCAATGGAGTGACCAATATTGCCCAGCTCCTGTTTTATCCTTCTTGCACTTATACCAGCATCCACCAAAAGGCAGCTCCCCTCCATCTCAATAAAGGAACAATTCCCTTTGCTTCCACTGGCCAAAACCGAAAATTTCATCCGGAGTCCTTCACCCCTGCTTATCATCCTCCTTACACCCATAGTATAAGCAGGCCTACTGAAAAAATTCTGTAAAGATTATTAGTTTTTGGTTAAAACCCAAAAACACTATATAACATACCAAAATTTGCCCCAATCGTCAAAAAGAATACAGGCGTCCCCATTGAAGGGTGCTATGCCTCAAAGTGCAATAAATACTTTAGGCAATAGCTCATACAGGATGGCTTAAGTTTGTATGCCATACTTTTTATGGTATAATTATTTGGTTACAAAATTGAGGAGGATATCAATATGAAACAGGAAAATATCGGCGAAATAATTGCCGCTGAACTTAAAATCAAGCCTTTTCAGACCAAGGCTGTAATAGAACTTTTAGACGATGGCAACACCATCCCATTTATTTCCCGCTATAGAAAGGAACAGACCGGCGAGCTGGACGAAGAAAAGGTACGAATAATTTCCGAGCGGCTAACATATCTGAGAAACTTTGTGAAACGCCAGGAAGAAATCATCAACAAAATCGAGGAACAAGGCAAGCTCACTGATGAGCTTTTGGCAGCCATTGAAAAAACCACCAAACTGCAGGAGTTGGAGGACATCTACCTTCCTTACAAGCAAAAGAAACGGACCAGGGCGCAAAAAGCCAAAGAAAAAGGGTTGGAGCCTTTGGCCAATACCATCATGCTACAGCAGCTCAACAGTGGTAATCCGGAAGATATTGCCACTGAATACATCAATCCGGAGCTGGAAGTGGAAACCTCCGCAGATGCTTTGGCTGGTGCCAAGGATATTATTGCCGAAACCATTTCCGAGGATGCCCAGCTGCGCCAGGAACTGCGTAAATATTTGTGGAACAATTCCTTTATTTCCACCACCCTGGACGAAGAAAAGGAAACTACCGAGGAGGGCAAGGTATTCCTTATGTACAAGGAGTACCGGGAACTGGTGCGTACCTTGCCGTCCCACCGTATTTTGGCCATAAATCGGGGAGAAAAGCTGGAATGCCTGAAGGTAAAGCTGGAATCAGATGATGAAAAAATAAATAGTCTAATCCAAAAACGATTTATCACCAATGACTCTATTTTTACAGAATTACTGACAGAAACCATTGCTGACAGCTGGAAACGCCTTATCCAGCCTTCTCTGGAACGGGAAATACGCAACCAGCTCACTGAAACTGCTGAAAAACAGGCTATTACCATTTTTGGCACCAATCTGCGACAGTTGCTCATGCAGGCTCCATTATCCGGGTTTACTGTAATGGGTCTTGACCCTGGTTACCGCACGGGCTGTAAGATGGCTATAGTAGACGCCACAGGCCATGTATTGGACCACGGGGTACTTTACATCACCCACGGAGACAAGGGTGCCGCCGAGTCTGCCAAAAAAGCTCTGTCCCTTATCAAAAAATATAATGTAACCCTTATTTCGATTGGTAACGGTACCGCTTCCTTTGAAACCGAAGAATTTGCTGCCAAGCTAATCAAGGACAATAACCTTGATACACGCTATATCGTGACCAGCGAAGCCGGAGCTTCTGTATACTCTGCCTCCCCATTGGCCAAGGAAGAGCTGCCTGAATACGATGTAACCATCCGGGGCGCCGTATCCATTGCCCGTCGGGTTCAGGATCCATTGGCAGAACTGGTTAAAATCGATCCGAAAGCGATTGGCGTAGGGCAATACCAGCATGATGTAAACCAAAAGGAGCTGGCCAACACCCTGGACCAGACCATTGAGTCTGCGGTAAACCATGTAGGCGTTGAGCTAAACACCGCCTCACCGGCCCTGTTAAAGCATGTGGCCGGCATAAACGCCACCATTGCCAAAAATATTGTGGCCTTCCGAAACGAGAACGGACCATTCAGCTCCCGCAAGGAGTTGTTGAAGGTAGCCCGGTTGGGCAATGCCGCTTATACCCAATGTGCCGGTTTTTTGCGGATTAACGGTGGCAATATGCCGCTGGACAACACACCTGTTCACCCAGAATCCTATGAATTGGCTAAAAACATTCTGGCAAAACTCGGTGCTGATATAGATATCCTTACTGACAAAAAACAGCTGGAGTTTTTACAGGCAAAAATAAAACTGATAGATCCGGAAAAATTAGCCAAAGATTTGAATGCCGGAGTACCAACAGTGAAGGATATTTTGGATGCTTTGGCCAAACCAGGCCGAGATCCCCGGGAAGAGCTCCCTGCACCATTGACCCGCAAGGCTATCGTCAAGCTCTCTGACATTCAGGTTGGTACCATTATGCGGGGTACAGTTCGCAATGTAACTGACTTCGGTGCCTTTGTAGATATTGGCATTAAAACCGCCGGACTGATTCATATTTCCGAACTGAGCAACAAGCGGGTAAAACACCCATTGGATGTGCTAAGCGTGGGAGATATCATCACGGTAATAGTCATAAGTGTAGATGAAGCCAGGGGCCGCATTGGTCTCAGCTTGAAACAGGTTCCCAAGGAGGCTCTGGCATAATGGAGAAATTAACAGCTGTCAGCGAAGACACTTTGCTGCAGCTTATACAGGACATCCCCAAAGCTGATGCCAAATATGCCGAAACCGTTGAAACAGCCCTGTCAAAATCATTTATTCCTATTGAGGCCTTTGGCGCCATAAAATATTTATTAAAAAAATACGCTGCCGCCATTGGTACCGCAACCTTTCCTGCTACCCCGATAAAGGCTGTAGCTATTTGCTGCGCAGATCATGGGGTGGCTAAAGAAAATGTGAGTGCATATCCTCCGGAAACCACCCTGCATATGGTAGCCAATTATCTTATATCCAGAGGGGCAGCGGCCAACTCCTTTGCTGATTTTATCGGAGCCCATCTTTCCGTGGCAGATTTAGGCATCAACAAGCCAATTGACGACCTGCCTGGTCTGATTGATTTCCACATTGCCTCCGGTACCAACAACTCGGCACAGGGCGCAGCCATGACCCGAGAACAGGCTGTTCAGGCCATTTATTACGGAATAAACCTGGCCCAGCAGCTGCACCAGCAACAAGGCGTAACAGTATTCCTGCCTGGTGAAATGGGGATTTCCAACACCACAGCCAGTGCAGCCATTACAGCGGCGCTGCTGGAGGAACCGGCGGAAAACACCACCGGTCGGGGAACCAACATTTCCGATAGCCGTTATAAAACCAAGCTAGCTACTGTGAAAAAGATACTGACAACCAATAAGCCAAATCCAGCTGACCCCATCGATGTACTGGCCAAGGTCGGAGGATTTGAGCTGGGGGCCATTGCCGGCCTAATTCTGGGAGCTGCCACCTCTCATTCCATCACCATCTTGGATGGCTTTAATTCCAGTGCTGCCGCCCTTATAGCGGCCCGCCTTAATCCAGTGGTTACCGATTATCTGTTGCCATCTCATCTGGCCGGCGAACAGGGACATCCCCTTATTTTACAAGAATTAGGGCTAACACCTTTTATGACCCTTAACATTAAGCTGGGAGAAGCCATTGGCTCATCCCTATTGGCTGATATACTTGATATGTCCATAAAAGCCTATAATAATCTTGCCGATGATGTGGAAGCAAAATTATTGATGCGCAACAAAATACAACGGGAAATTATTCCACCTGCCTCCATATCCCTTACCCATAAAACCTTTGATTATTACACAAAAACCATGCCAAGTCTGGCTAAGGACAGCATGGAACAATGCCAGCTGCGCCTGGATAATCTGGCCAAGCCAATTTATAGTCTGGGAGTTATTGAACAGATAGCGGCCCAGTTAAGTGGCATACTTTGTGATGATTTGCCTCACCCTGAGGAAATATCCCAACATCTTCTCTGCTTTGGCCTGAATGATAAGGAACTGGTGACGGACCAGTTGGCCTGTCTACACAGCTTTTCTCATCAGGCCCAAGAAGGTCCACCACTCACTACATTGGCGCTTTTGACCCAAAACCGCAGTCAAATGGATGCTTTTGAATTCGGCCGGCTACAAGGGGAAAATCTGTCCATGTATCATCATGTCATTGGAATATCCCTCCTGGATGAAGATATCGCCCTGGCTGATGAACTGGCTGATATGCTTTGCCACCCGGACGGAACCCTAAAATGGGATAAAACAGATTTTCTCAGCCATCTACCCAAAGATAAACAACTTTTGGCCTCTGCTATAATGGGCGCTTTAATTGCCGCCAGCCACAACCGTTCCATGGTAATTTTAGGTGACCGGGGCGTCATAGCCATTGCCAGCTACGCCGCTCAACTTGTCCCGGAAGTAGAGCCATTTTTATTGCCAATGGAACCGCAGCTGTATCAGCTGAACATTAAAATACCAGGCATTACCGCCTGGCTGGGTATGCGGTTGGTACAGGCTGCCATATATATGCTAAACACCATGAAGACCTTCGCCGAAGCCAAGGTCGCTGTAGCCAACGACGGTCCCGGTGCCGGAAGACAGGAACTGGTTCACTAAATAAATACATTCTTTAACACAAAAGACTACCGCTAAAAAGCGATAGTCTTTTTATGTGCAATACTGCTTTTAGTTAGAACTTAAACCTTCTCAAAACAGACTGTACATCCTGAGCCAGCTTGGCCAAAGCATCAGATGCTGAAGCAATTTCTTCCGCGGAAGCTGACTGCTCCTCAGTAGCAGCCGAAACAGACTGCATTTCGTCAGCAACCTTTCTGGCCCCATTGTCAATCCGACCCATTTCATTAGTAACTCCCTCAGCCTGCTGAGCAACCTCCAAGACACTCTTGGACATATGGTTGACCTTGTCTGATACCTGATTAACAATATCGGCGATTTCCTCAAATACCCTGCTAAGGCCTTCAACCGACTTGGTTCCTTCCACAACAGCATCATTACCCTTGTTCATGGCATCAACAGCCTTGCTGGTATCGTTTTGAATACCACTGATGAGCTGGGCGATCTGCTGAGCTGCATCACCGGACTGCTCAGCCAGTTTTCTGACCTCCTCAGCTACAACAGCAAAGCCACGGCCCTGTTCACCAGCCCGGGCAGCCTCGATAGCTGCATTCAGGGCCAGCAGATTAGTCTGTCCAGCCAAATTAGAAATTGTATCAACGATGGCACCGATTTCATTGGACCGGGCCCCAAGCTTATCTACCAAATCAGATGCATATTGAGAGCTTTCCTTTACAGTGTAAATCTGCTGTACGGACCGGTTAACCTCATTGGTTCCTTCCGTAGCCCGACTGGCAGCCTGTGCAGAGCTGGAAGCAACTGCTTCGGCCTCATGGCTGATATTTTCAACAGACTGGGTAATCTTCTTCACTTCAACATTACCCTTGTCTACCGCGGTCTGCTGGCCGGCAACTACATCAGCAGCGCCAGTCACCGACTGGGCAACCGATACAGCTGCATCAGCGGACTGCATAGAGCTGGCAGTCAACTCCTCAGAGGCTGACGCAATCTGCTCTGCACTCTTGGAAACCTCATTAAGGAACCCATTTACCGACTTGGCCATATCAGCCAAAGCCCGTTCCACATCACCAAATTCGTCGCCACGCTGAGACACCTGCCCATTAGCCACAAAATTACCACTCTTCAGGCGGTAACAGGTATCAATCATTTCACTCAACGGGGTCTTGATGGCCCGGACAATAACATAGCTTACCAATAAAAGCAAAACTACGCTGGCTACAATACAAATTATCATGCTGGTTATTGCCGACTGGCTACCTTCTTTATTGGCTTCATTGACCGCTGCTGCCTCGGCTACAGATTCATCACTAAGGCTTCTTAACTGGTCACGCAGTACCACGGTATCATTCTTGCCAGCCCGGTTGTACTCAGCGGTACCAGCCGCCGAACCTTCAGCTTTTACAGCCTTGATAACTGCCGGCAGGGAAACCTTAAACTTATCCCAGCTCTTTCTTAACTCATTTACTTTGGCAACCTTTTCCGGCTTATCCTTGATTTTCCCCTCATAGGAGTCCAAAACCTCATCAAAGGCCTTGATATCCTTCGCCTGAGTTTTCATTACCTCATCAGCCCGAGCAGGATCAGCGATAGCCTGCATAGAACGAACCTGAATAGTTCGCATGGTCTCAGTAGCCTGACCAAGATAATTTACACATTGAAGCTCCCGTTCATAAAGGAAGTTCAGCTCTTCAGCCGCTGCATTGATGGAAGAATATCCCCTATAACCTACAAACAGCAAGCCAATTGCACTGATTGCAACAAGAATTAAAATCTTGAATGTTACCTTTAAATCATTCACTACAACTGCCCCCTAAGTACCATTCCATATAGTATATATTTTTTTATTTATGCCAAAACCTTGGCAAGCCGGATAAATTCGGTATCCAAGGTCTTTTTATTATTGGTAGCTTCATCAATTGGAATCTCCACCACTTCACCGGTATCAAAGCCAACAACAATATCCTTTTTGCCCTCTGCCATAGCCAGGACTGCTTTCTCCCCTAACAGGCTGGCATTGATTCTATCCTGTACCGTTGGTGAGCCCCCCCGCTGAATATGGCCCAGAATAGTTACTCTGGTATCTATTTCCGTCTTTTCCTGAATTTGTTTGCCCAGTTCTGTAGCTGAAGCGGCGCCTTCGGCTACCACCAACAGGCTGTAGCGTTTCCCGGCAGCATAATCCTGACGGATTTCTTCGCAAATCTGATCAATATTAAACTTGGTTTCCGGCACCAAAACATATTCGGCACCGCCGGCGATACCGGCCGTCATAGCCAACCACCCGGATGTCTTGCCCATAACCTCGATGAGTACAATACGCCGATGAGCGCTGGCAGTATCCCGCAGCTTGTTAATGGCATCCACCACGGTATTGGCCGCCGTATCCGAGCCAATAGTATAATCCGTACCCCAAACATCATTCTCAATGGTCCCCGGTATTCCAATAACCGGCATACCAAATTCCTGGCTCATAGTGGCCGCTCCCTTAATGCTGCCACTACCACCGATAACAATCAGACCTTCTATGCCGTGCTTCACCAGATTGTCATAGCCCTGTTTACGGCCCTCTTCCTCAAAAAATTCCCCGCTGCGGGCTATCCCCAGAAAAGTGCCGCCCCGCTGTATCATATCACCTACACTGCGGGTATTCAATTCTTCAATCTCATCAGCCAGTAGGCCACGATAACCGTTATGAACCCCCCAAATATGCATGCCATTATGAATAGCGGTCCGAACCACCGCCCGCAGGCAGGCATTCATACCGGGACAATCATTGCCACTGGTCAGTACTGCTATTTTTTTTATCATCACTATACCCCCCTATGGTAATTAAGCATACAGAAGCCCTAATCCGTAATTCACAATTCAAAAATCCCCACTACAGCTTTCCCCGCAAGTCCCGCTCAACATCACGGCGAACAGCCTTTTCCTTCAAATCCTGGCGCTTGTCGTAGTTGTGTTTACCACTGGCCAGCGCAATTTCTACTTTTGCTTTACCCTTAACGAAGTATATCTTCAACGGAACGATGGTAAAACCCTTTTCTTTTGTCTTGCTAAATAATTTTATTATTTCCGATTTATGCATCAACAGCTTACGGGGCCTGCGTTCGTCGTGATTAAAAATATTTCCGTGATCATAGGGACTAATGTGCATATTCACGATAAATATTTCTCCATTTTTTATTTCACCATAACTATCCTTTAAATTGGCCCGGCCTTCCCGTAGGGATTTTACCTCCGTTCCCTGGAGCACCAGTCCGGCCTCAAAGGTATCATGGATAAAATAGTCATGACGGGCCTTGCGGTTCTCGCAAACTATTTTTATACCTTCATTTTTTCTTCCCATATCCAATGTAACCTTTCTAAATCTCCGCTATTATGTCTTTTTTCTTGATTCCCTTGGCGGATTTATGGTCGTGTTTGTTTTTCTTATTTTTCTTGGTTTTCTTTGTCTTTTGGGGAACAGTCGACTTTGTACCAGTTTTATCACGACGACTAACCTTGGCTTTGGCCTTGGCAACTTTCCCCTTGCCGGATTTCTTTCCCTTGACTGACGGTTTATTTTCTGAACCCTTGGCCATATTTAGCGCCCGTAAATCACAATTATCCTTGGCGACAAAATCCAATGCTTTTTCTTCCACACTAGCCCGGACCAGTACTACTTCCACCTTGTCACCCAGCTGATACACCCGGTGATGATGAGTCCCTTCCAAAGCATAGCGGGATTCAATATAATCGTAATAGTCATCCTTTAGGGTGGTCAAATGCACCAGCCCCTCAACACCGTTATCCAGCTCCACAAAGAATCCAAATCCAGTAACGCTGCTGATAATACCTTCAAAGGTATCCCCAACAAACTGCTGCATATATTCAACTTTTTTCAAGTCAGTGGTATCCCGCTCGGCTGCCACTGCAATCCGTTCCCGTTTGGAAGCCTGTTCTGCCATTTCTGGCAGTTTTTCCAACAGCTTATCCCGGCGATTTTTAGGAATGGACCCCGTAGGAAAGCTTTCTCTTAGCAACCTATGTACAATCAAGTCAGGATAGCGCCGAATTGGGGATGTAAAATGGGTGTAATACTCTGCAGCCAAGCCAAAGTGGCCCAAGTTTTCCGCTGCATAGCGGGCCTGCTGCATGGAGCGCAGGGAAACAGTGCTGAGGATTTTTTCCTCCGGCCGGCCCTCAATTTTTTCCAAAGCTATCTGCAGCTCCTTTGGCCGTACTTTTCCCTCAGGTGAAGTGCGTATATGGAGGCCAAAGGTATTCATCAGCTTATTCAGTGCCTCAATTTTTGCCGGCTCCGGCTGCTCATGTACCCGGTACATAAACGGCTGCTTGCGACGGCACATATGCTCTGCCACAGTTTCATTGGCTGCCAGCATACATTGCTCTACAATGGACTCACCCAGATTGCTTATCCGTTTTTTCAAGCCAACAGCTTTGCCATTTTCATCCAGTGTTACTTTAATTTCCGGAATTTCAAAATTGATGGAACCACGACGATGACGATGCTTGTACATGGCATTGCGAACTTCTTCCAGATTATATAACAACGGCAAAATATCCTCGTTGTCCCGGCAGAAATCAGCATCCCGTTCCACCAAAATTTTATTGACCAAAGTATAAGTCAGACGGCGATACACATGAACCATCACCGGCAAAATCCTGTACTTTTTTATTACACCATCAGGACTTACTTCCATTTCACAGGCCATAGACAGACGATCTACGCCGGCATTAAGGCTGCAAATCCCATTGGAAAGCTCTCGCGGCAGCATCGGTACAACCCTGTCCACCAAATACACACTGGTGCCCCGGGCCTGAGCCTCAACATCCAGAGGCTCGTTTTCCCGCACATACCAGCTGACATCAGCGATATAAACCCCGAGGAAAAAACTGCCATCTGACCGTTTTTCCACATACACACCATCGTCCAAATCTTTGGCATCTTCACCGTCGATGGTAACAATTTTTAAATTGCGGCGGTCCTCCCGACCATTTTTCCCAATATGGTCTTCGGCCCGGATAGTCTGCTCCACAGCATTAGCAGCCTCCTGCACCACCGCAGGAAAATTCTCTGCCAAGTCATATTGGCGCATGATAGACAGTATATCCACCCCTGGCGCGCCAGATTTACCTAGCACTTCTACCACATTGCCTTCTGCCTTCAGGCCATTTTCCGGCCACTGGGTAATCTCGACTACCACCTTGTCCCCGGTCTTTGCCCCCAGGAAACTGCCAGATGGAATATAAATATCCTCTTTAATTCGGGTATCATCCGGCGACACAAAGCCAAACTTGCGACTGGCGGCAAAAATCCCGACAATCTTGCTATTGGCCCGATCGATTATCTTGGTAATGGTACCTTCCCGGGCACGCCCAGGAGTGACCTGCTCCTGAGGAAACAAACGCACTTCCACAGTGTCACCGTGCATAGCGGTATTCAAACCAGATTTTAAAATAAATATATCATTTTCATTCTTCTGCAAGCCCTCCGGCACCACAAAGCCGAAGCCCCGATTGGACAACGACAATACACCGGTAACCAATTCTTCCTTTACCGGCTTGCCTTTCAGTTTGCTATGCTGATTTCTAGGTTTTCCCCTGCGGGGTGTCTGTATTTTACTTTTTCTCATACTTCATTCCTTAACTATATTCTTTAAAAAATCTGCCACTATTTGAAATACCTTTTCCCGTTCACAGCCAATAGTAATCAGATGACCCGACTCTTCCAGCCACACCAGCTTCTTTTCATAGCTTCCCGCCCGATCATAAATATGCTGGGCACTTCTGTCCCGCACGGTATGGTCATTGTGGCTTTGTATCACTAATAAAGGGCATTTTATTCGTGGCAGCTCCTGTTTGCCCTTTTCAATAAGATTTAACAGCTCATGTATGGACATCATTGGATATTCACCATAAGAAGCATTGCATTCCGCCGGAATATCATCATACATACGCCGTTTCTTCGGCCAAAATTTGTTATTGCACAGCTCCTTTGGTGGCAACCGGTATAGCTGTTTATCCTCGTGAATATATATAGGCGCCGCCAAGGAGCAACAGGCCTCCACCTTGGTATTGGCCGCAAAAATAAGTCCCAAAAGGGCTCCCATGGACTGTCCTACCACGGAAATCTTCTCACAGCATCCTGACAAAATAGAATATCCATCACAAACCGAGGAATACCAATCCTCCCCCGACATACGGGCCATATCCATTGGGGTAGTTCCATGGCCGGCCAATCGCATACAAAGAACGGTATATCCCTGCTGATGAAGAAATTGCCCTAATAACAACATTTCTCCGGGAACACCGGTAAATCCATGTATTAAAAGTACACCGTGGCTACCGCCCTGCATAAAGAACGACTCACCGCCGTGAATTATCATAAGGATTATCCCCCTAAATGAAAAAAGCGTTCACTACCTCGAACAAAACGCACGGATAGAGAACGCCTCAAATTCTGATTACATAGTCATCTTTGCAATAAAAAGCGTAACAATCGCAAAAAGAATAGCAAAGACTACGGTTACACGGGCTAACAATGCATCCATACCACGGGCACTGCTACTGAACACTGTATCACTGCCACCGCCAAGACCCATACCGGCCGACTTCGGCGACTGAGCCAACACCGAACCAATCAAAACTATCGCCACCAAAGCGTCTATTACCATCAAAACCGTAAGCACTATACGGACCTCCTATCCCATTTCTAAAGTAAATTATACCGCAATTGTTCAAATTTTGCCACAAGCAAAATATTACATATAGTATTTCATAAATGGTAAAATACCTCGTCACATAATATCACAAAAACTTATTAAATACAAGATTATACAAAAATATACCCCCAGCAGCGTTCAACAGCTTACTCTTGCCCTGCAATAGCGTCCTGCATTTCCCCATTCTTGCTCCAACGGGCAATTTTCTTGAAGGACAGTACGAGCAACACAAAACAAATTACTATAGTGACAATTGCCGCCACTGCCATTGGCTCAAGATATTCAGCATATGGCAGTGACATAATTTCTTCATCAGTAAGATTTGCATAAGTATCTTCATCGCCCATAATATTTTTCAGGCCAATTAGCCACATATCAAAAACGGTATGAATCATAACCGGTATGCCAATAGACATTATATGGTATTTAAACCGGCCGGTCAGCTTCGCCTTGCCATAATAATATCCCATGATGGCCCCAAAAAGGAAATGCATTGGGAAAAAGGCCCGAATAACTGTGGAAAAATTGCCAAAAGCGGCATAAATAAAATTTTCAAACAAATCAAAGCCCATGGCCACCAAGGCTGCTACCAGAATCACATCCAGCCAGGAACGGACTTCCCTATTATTTCGTATAGCCCAACGAAATGCCACATATTTGAATAATTCTTCCGTCAGCCCGGCACCAAACAAAGCCAATACGAAACCATCGATTACCGGATTAACAACAACAGTACCTATGTCCTTATCAATAAACACCCCAAACAAAAGATTGATCAGCGTAATAAAAATTCCGATAAAAATTATCTTGGCCCCGCCCATGCGAGAAAACTTGTCACCCGTCTTTTTATTCAAAAGCCATTTAATTATGAGCATATCTACAACAATTGTAATTAACGCAACACTTATCATAAACCATCACCTCACTTGTCTGTCTGGACAATAACACCATCCTGATATGTTATTTTTTCACAAACATTTTCCCATTTTACTGAGTCAGCTTTAATATAGCACGGTTGCCTTATTATGTGAATATTTAAATGTATTTATTTCCCACCATTAAGTTTGATACAACCAAGTCATATCGTCATTGACATAAAAAATGTATTGTAATAGTATAACTTACGATGATTTAAAAGTTTTAGGGTTTATGAGGTGATTGATCTATGACACCAAAGCAACTGCCGCTGGATCTGCTCAAGGCCAAGGGCTACAAAATAACACCGCAACGGCGCGCTGTTCTGCAGGCTCTGGCAGTCTGTCCGCCTTTCATTACTGCACAGCAAATTTGCGATGAGGTGCGGAAGCAACAGCCTGATGTCTCTTTGGACACCATATATAGAAACCTTTCCCTACTCACCAAGCTGGATATAGTACATGAAATATTCCGTAGTTCCGGCAATGTCTATGAACTTGTTAACGCAGAGCACCATCACCATCATCTGGTATGTACAGAATGTGGCCATACGGAATGCATCAACATCTGTCCAATGATTGACTCTTATCAGCAGGAAGCATCCAAAAAAGGCTTTAAAATTACCGGCCATATTTTCGAACTGTATGGTCTGTGCAACAAATGCCAAAAGAAAAAATCCCAAAAACAATAACCTTAAAAGACAAATGTGATAATGACTACAGTATTACTCACTCTTGTCTTTTTTGTTTATCGTGATATAATCGTAAATAAGAATATTACTATTTACGGTTTTTCTTTGCAGGAGGTAATTATTTTGAGTATTAAATCGATATTGTTATGCCTTATCACAGCTACATGTCTTGCACTGACTGGTTGTGGTTCCAACACAGCCAATACTTCAGCCGATAATGCCGGCAAAAAGGATGGCTCTGTACGAATTGTCACCACCTTTTATCCCATGTACATAGATGCCATTAACATTGCCAAAGGGATTGATGGCGTTTCTGTAACAAATATGACCAAGCCTCAGACCGGGTGTCTTCACGACTACCAGCTGACTACAGAAGATATGAAAACGCTGGAAAAGGCTGATATTTTAATCGCTAATGGTGCCGGAATGGAGAGCTTTCTGGACAAAGTCATAAAGGGACAGAAAAAACTCACAATAATCGACGCTTCCCAAAATATGGAATTACTGGAAACTGATGGTGAAAAGAATCCCCATCTTTGGCTTAGCGTAACTGCCAACATACAGCAGGTCAAAAACATCACTGAGCAACTGAAAAAAGCCGATCCAAAGCATGCTGATGCTTATCAGGCCAATGCAGATATCTATATCCAAAAGCTGGAAGCCCTGAAAAAGGAAATGCACAATACTCTTGATAAGGTTCCACACAAGGACATTGTCACCTTCCATGAGGCATTTCCCTACTTTGCCAAGGAATTTGGTCTGAATATCATTGCCGTAGTGGAGCGTGAACCAGGCAGTGAACCAACACCAAATGAACTGCAGGCCGTTATCCAGCAGATAAAGCCTCTGTCATCCAAGGTTTTATTCACCGAGCCACAGTATGCTCCAAGTGCGGCCCAGACCATTGCCCGGGAAACCGGGGCCAAAATTTTCACCCTGGACCCAGTTGTAACTGGTGAATCAACTGCCGATGCCATGGACGCATATCTGGTAACCATGCGAAAAAATATGGCCACCTTAAAGGAAGCCCTTCAGTAATATTTACTAACGAAAAGGCCTGCCAGTGAACAATTTCACTGACAGGCCTTCTTCATTTCCTATAAATTTTGTCTTTTATGGAAAAATGATGGGGTTTCCACATTGCATCCGGCAAGGGTTATTCCTTTACACATATAAATACTATGGCGTATAATGAAGCATATTGCTAAAATAATAATAAAACATCGTAGTGTTGTATATATGGGATTTTGCTTATTATGCGTCTTAATATTTGTTCACGAATAGAATCATTGTTCTTTGTAAAAAAGAGGTCTATTACTTCTAAAATAATCGCTCAAACGGCTATGATAATAGCCATGACTGTAGTCCTGAGTCAAATTCGTTTTTTTGCCATGCCTCAGGGAGGCGAAATACAACTTGGCAACATGATACCACTTATATTACTGGCTGTGTGTCATGGTGGTCGGCTTTGCTTAATGGCTGGCTTTGCCTGTGGTATTATTTCTTTCATTCTGAACCCATACTTTTTCCACCCTATACAGGTATTGCTTGATTATCCCTTCCCATACATGGCCATGGCAGCAGTTGTCCTTTTCAAAAATCGGATTATTATTGGAACAATATTGGCTTATTCTTTAAAATTTATGTGTCACTTTATATCAGGCGTTGTATTTTTCGGATCCTATGCCCCGGAAGGAACCTCTCCTATAATTTATTCATTGCTTTATAATGCCAGTATAGTTATTCCGGATTTAATAATATGTTGCTTC
The DNA here is from genome assembly GCA_902786545.1 of uncultured Anaerovibrio sp. Taxonomy (GTDB): domain Bacteria; phylum Bacillota; class Negativicutes; order Selenomonadales; family Selenomonadaceae; genus Anaerovibrio. Next base: position 9,665 of record CADACU010000010.1, on the reverse strand, counting down.
ATCATACATCTTTTACCTGTTAAGCGTATTATAACAGCGATGAACCAATAAACCTGCAATCAGATTGAGAATTTTTACAAATTTATGTAATAAGCAAAGTGTAAAAAAATGGGTTGTGTCAAAAGCACAACCCATTTTTTATGTGAGTACTAAAATCTGTAAATTGTATTGGACAAAAGAAAAGCATATTGTCAGTTGACCAGTGTTCCCCATTCAAAGGTAGCCCAGCGATCATTCATATTAGGAAACAGCCAGGCAAACAGTTTGCCCCGGATACTGTATTTCTTCATTTCCTCATTGAAGCTATGCTCCTCCATAAGCCGTATACCATCAGTTAGATCAACTATTTCCTGAGCCGTATCTGTCCCGGACATAAAATGGGCCTTAGTTTTTGACACTGTATCATGGTGCTTCTCATTCCTCTGCATCAGCTTGCTGTTTTGTTCAGCAATCAATGTGCCAGAGGAAAAGTTGTCCTTCAATACATTCAGCAATATGCGTATCTGTTCCAAGGTAAAGTACATAAACAATCCCTCTGCAATGAATACTGGCTTTGATTTTCTCCCGGCAAGCACCTTCCTGACTTCCTCACACCAGCCATCCTCCAGTACATTTCCCGGCAGCATCGTCACTCTTTCCCGCTCCGGAAAGGCCTTTTTTCTGGCTGCAATGGAATCTGGCAGGTCCAAATCAAACCACCATATCTGTCCGTTGTCCACGCGAGAAAACCGATTGTCAAAACCAGCTCCCAGGTTAACCACCACCGTATCAGGTGCCTTCTCAATTATTTCCTTTAATTGCCGATCCAACATGATAGTCCGTGCCACTACCCCCTCATGGGATAAAAACTTGTCATATTGTTTAGTGTCGATGTTGAGTACATTGATAATCTCTACAGCCTTTTCATCCTTAATACGGGCATTTTTTCGCATAGTCTCACTGGCTTTAATCACCAGCGGAATAAGTGCGGTAGTTTGCACATCCCCTAATTCTAACTCCATAATAAACGCCTCCCGTTTTTGTAATTGATAATTATTCTCATTTGTTTATGCTAATGTTATCACTTATTGGAATTGGTGTCAAATAGACTTCGTAGATAACCTGCAGCAGTTCTGAATTATAAAAAAAATTGTTGTAACTATTGACATTACAACAAAACAATGTTAGTATATCGTTGTAATCGATATTATTACAACAGTGATTCATTTTTAGGAGGAAAACAACATGAAAAATTACAACAAAATCAATGTAGCAAACGATGCACGAACCGAATTACACGACACATTACAGCTTACCGGAGCTGAAATCAGCGTAAACAACCTTCCGGCCGGCGCCAGCGTTCCTTTTGTTCACTATCACAAAAAGAATGAAGAAATCTACTTCATCACCGGCGGCAAGGGCAAGGCTGTAATAGATGGCGACGCCGTTGAGCTGACATCCGGCGACTGGCTCCGCATCTCCCCTGCTGCCCGCCGTCAGTTCTTCGCTGCTCCTGATGAAGGAATTAGCTATATTTGTATTCAGGTTAGGGAGAATTCCTTGGAAGAATATACTGCAAACGACGCAGCCATTGAAAAATAAGCTGAATTGACAATAAAGACTCATTGTAATACCATTACTTACAATGAGTCTTTTATTTTAGGAGAATGCTTATGCAGTTTTCATTTCGTATGCCAGTAGCGGTGCAAGTATTGCTGTGTATCGCCAAATTCGATGGTGTTTTTAAAACCACCTCTACCTTTCTGGCCTCCAGTGTCAATGTCAACCCGGTGATTATCCGCAAAACCCTGGGGCAGCTAAAAGCTGCCGGATTAGTTGAAGTAGCCGCCGGAGTTGGCGGGGCAAAACTGGTAAAAGAACCCTGTGATATTACTCTAAAGGAAATTTTTGGTGCTGTTGAAGACGACGAAGATTTATTTCATATACAGGAACATCCTAATCCTCAATGCCCGGTAGGACGCAATATACATAAGGTACTTGGTGATAAATTATCCGTGATAAAAAACCACATGCTGGAGGATTTTGCCAATATAACACTGGAAGATTTACTTGAGGATATACATAACGCCGAACAAAGCAGGTAACATATCATCATCCATAGGAAGGAGAACATTATGGCAAACAAGCAATCTTATCTGGAACACGCCGCCGTAACCGTAGCAGATATTGACTGGAGTATTGATTTCTTCAAAAATGTGCTGGGGATGACTGAAACCAGACGCAAGGAAAAGGACGGTAAGCTGCAACAAATATGGCTAAAAGGTGGCTTGCAGCTGGTGTCTTCCCCGGAAGATCCGAAGGCCGGGCAGGGACACCATTTAGGCATTGTAGTCCAGGATTTTGAAGCAACCATCCAGGAAATGCTCACCTATGACGGGGTCACCCATATAGAAGGCAAACCGGAAAAATGGATACAGCTTCCGGACGGTCTGGTATTGGAGCTTTTCCAGGAAAAGCCGGGAGCCATAGAGAAAAGATTAGCCATAGAAGTGAAATAAAAATTCAAAACACAAGTGCAAAAAGCAAGACCCGCCAATGGCAACTATGCCTACCGGCGGGTTATTTTATGAGAAAGCTTGTTGTAATGGAAAACATCTGATATCGTTCATCACATTACATACATTCGATTTTATGTATGTTTATTCCAAGCGCTTGCAGATGGTTTCCCAGGTCTTGGTATGGAAAAAGCTCTTATCGGCGTTTTCCTCCATTTCCAGAAAACGCTTAAAAGGAATACTGAAGGACATAACATCAGTCGGCAGGACCTTTCTGGCTGACGGGTCAGTCATACCAATAAAGCACTCCCTACTGCCACGCATTGAGGCATCCAGCACATTACCGATGGACTGGCCACATCCTGCGCCAAAATAATGCTTTACATTGTCCTGATTTTCCGTATCAAAATTGGCCAGGGTAGCCAATCCTGACAGTCTGTCCGCGTTTACCAAAAAGATTACCGCTTCCGGACTATCAGCTTCGGTTACTTCCGAAAGAGGCTTCATTACTACAAATTCCTTCTGTCCCTCCGGCACAGCCTGCCAACGCATAAATTTCAACGCCAACTCCTGGGAAGCCTTATACCGCTCCCCTTCCACCTTAAGTCCAGCACCATCGGCCAGAAACTTGTCAACAAATCCTTCTTCATATGGACCAAAGCCGCAACCAGCATGTCCACCCTGACACACAACTGTTGCATTGCTCAAGGCCACAGTCTTACCCTTGGAAGCAGCATTTATCATGGCCACCACACAGCCCCATTTGCCTTCCTTAAACATCAAAGCCCCATCCGGTTTATCATCAGTACGAATCACCGCCACAGGATAATTTTTCAGCTTAATAGCTTCGGCAATCTTACTTTTCACAGGCACACCCTCCTTACACACAGTCCTATGCCGTCTCCAGTCATAGTATATATTCGCCAATCATCCCCATTGTCCTTCGGACAAAAAGTTTCTTTTCCCCATCTGTAGTGGCAGGGGACATCTTCCACCGGGTTATCGCTGAAAAACAAAAAGCCCCAAGCCCCTTATTACAAAAGGGCTCGAGGTTATTTTCATCTGGTGCGAATGGCGCGATTCGAACGCGCGACCCCCTGCTTAGGAGATGTTTTGCTCGAAAAATATTTTGTATATTTCATATTTTAGTTATTTTTCTTCCATTATATAGACTCATTTCTTTCATATTATACATCTCTTAAACGAACAATATATTATGAAGGTTCAATGTGGTTCAAAATAGGGTTCAAACTCTAACTTCATTGAAGATGTTAGAAGATGTAAAAAAAATCAAATTTCTTTCAAGGTTAATGAGCAGCCCATAGCACTCAAATATTTGATAATGGTTTCTATGGTTCCGCCATTTCCCTTTTCCAATCGGCTAATTGCCTGCTGAGATAACCCTGAACGCTCACTGATATCTTTCTGGGTTAGAGAATAAGCTTTACGCTTGTTTATAAGCTCCTGTTTGAATTGCATTTCTGCCTGAAAGAGCTTATGCTGCCTCATAAGAGCCTCATCACTGGCGGTAAGCTCTGCTATAATTTTCTGTTCCTTTACAGGATTACTTTTTACTAACATAGTTCCACCCCTTTACAATAATCCTTCTTTTTTGGCTCTGGATAATGCTTTTTCTAAGTCTTGCTTTTCAGCTTTGCCCTTCTGTTTTTTGCAAATATGCAGAAACGCAACAGCATCCTTATTCATAATGACATACATTATGCGATTCTGAGAAAGCTTGATTTCCCAGAGCTTTCCTCTGAGCTGGCGTGTATTTAGCTTTTCAAAAGCATCCAAACCACTTTTACGAATTTCCTCACGGGTATCATAGATTTCCAACTGTTCCTGCTTGGTGAGTTTTTCCACATAGTTCAAAATAATATTTTTTCCACCAGCGGAATGATAATCGTATATTTCCACATTCAATTACCTCTTACTTTATTACAACCATTTTACAACAATATTGATGTATTATCAATAATCAAAAAAGAGTGGAGCTGCTCTGAATACGCCCCACCGTTTACAGGCATATCATAAGAACGGGCACCTTTATACCATTCCATCCATGCTATATTGCAGAATAAGATTTTCATAACTGATTCCTCCTTTGATTTATTTTTTATTTATCTTGTGAGCTAAGTATAACAAAAGCAATTTGATGTATGCAGGGGATAGAGTATCTCTCAAATATTGCAAAGCATTTTCTATAACGCTCCTCTTTTGCTAAAAAATATAGCCCACAGAATCGCCGTAGAGCTATTTCATAGGTATCAGGTATCGCTGGCGAAAAGTAGCACCCCTTAAAACGCTTCTATTTGCGTCGTCCGCTGAAAGTCTTGATTTTACTGTGGTTTCATGGATACAGAAGTCATATTATGCTACAATAGTAAAAGATTTTTTAAATTATAGGTGATTTGATAAAAAAGGAGGGCCAGTAGCCCTCCCTATTTTATTTATTTGATTTGCACAGCTGCTATGGTTTTAACTGATGTCTTATATGTACCGACTTGCATAAGCTTTTTTCCTTCTGGAATGGCAATTTCCTGGCCTTCAAACAACATTTGATTTTCTGGTGCAATGTATAACACCTCTGGCTGACCATAAAAATAACCAGTTGATAGTTTTTTCCCCTGTGCAATTTCTGCTATGCCAATATTTGAATCTAGCACTCTTCGTATTACTATGCTTTCCGTTGCAATTTCGGCCCCGACTTCACCTTCCTGCAGCATTGTGATATTCTCAGTCACATTCGTGTGGCTGCTTTGGGAAGCAAACATAAATATACTGCTGACAAATCCTATGCCAATTATCAATCCTGCGCCGACAACAAACCCAATAATAAAAGATGCCCAATTCCAGTTTTTCATTATGATTCCCGCCCTCGTTGCACTCTGTTCCATTATTTTATCATATGCAACACAATAAAATCCCAGACTTTGTTCAGCAGGAAAATTCACATTTAAAATTATCAAGCGGACTATAGCTGCACTATATCATATCAAAATTTTTTTGTCGATACTGTCCACAGTATACATTCTATTCATATTTTAATGATGTACCTACTGATGTACTAAAGCATATACCCAATAAAAATACAATTATTATCAAAATAATAAAAACCTCGAAATCAGCATAAGCACTGACTTCGAGGTTATTTTCATCTGGTGCGAATGGCGCGATTCGAACGCGCGACCCCCTGCTTAGGAGCTATATTAACCCCTTTTTTAGGGTGTTTTTTGCCCATTTAGGGCGTTTTTGTCTTTATATTTAGTACTTTATATGCGTTATGTCCACAAAATGAATACATTTTATACCCTTTTCAAAACCAATGGACCCACAAATGGACCCACAAAAAATTGAAGGCTGCATAGCGTATTTCAATCCAGCGATCTTTCCTTGGGCCGTAAATTAGGACTTATTTGTGGTTGATATAAATGCTTGCAAGAAGCTTGCTATTAGCTTACAATTATACTAAGAGGTGGTTGTTATGGCTAGAACAGCAAATGTATTTGCACGTGTCGAACCGGATTTAAAAAATCAGGCAGAAGGCATACTTAACGAGCTGGGAATTCCTATGTCCAATGCTGTTGGTATGTTTTTAAAGCAGATAGTATTACATAGAGGTATCCCCTTTGAAGTTAAGCTGCCAGAGAGGAAACCGCTTTCCTATGGAGCGCTCACTAAGGAGCAGTTCGATGCAGAAATAGCAAAAGGTATGTCTGATATAGAAGAAGGACGTACCATATCTTCTGCTGATTTGCGTGCTGAAATGGAGCGTGATTTTGGTATATGAGCTATACAGTCGAATATACCATAGAGGCGAAGCAGGATTTACATGACATTTACAAATATATCAGTAATGGATTGTTATCTCCAGAAACTGCTGTTAATCAGACAAAACGAATAATGGATGCAATTGATAAGCTGGACGAAATGCCACTTCGCAACCCGGTATGGAAGGACGAACCATGGAAAAGTCAGGGGATTAGATATTTTCCTGTCGGTAATTTTGTTGTTTTTTATCTCCCTAAGGAAAATGCGGGGAAAGTATATGTTGCCAGAATAATGTACGGCGGCCGCGATATCAGCAATCTTAGTAAGGATAGCCTAATGATATAAAGTTAAATACATAGTCATCCCTCTTGGCTGGATGTATTGGAATTTTCATGGCCATAGAGAAACATAACGAAAATGTTGCCGGTCTTTTTCCATCCTACGTAGCTATGTGGATGCGTCAAGTAATGAATCGCGATATGTCTCCATATGATTATAATATTAGAATTCCTGTTCATTTTAGTGATCGTATAGATAAAATTATTCGCAAATTATCAAGTAGTATTTATAATAACAATTATCGAGATATAGAACTAAAAGAGTTGTATGAGTTAATTCTTAGTACAAATGATTGTGATGAACAGGATGCCTGGCTTATGGCTTGTGTTCTAACGCCAGCATATAGTATTGAAGATCATATTATTAATTTGGAATTTGAGGATGACCAAAATGTAACTTGTGGTCTTTTGGTAGAATGTGATACATATGAAGATATTTATCATAAAGACTTGAGAGAAAATATTGAACTAATACTGTCATCACTTTCGGAACGAGAGGCGATGGTGATACGACTGCGAAATGGATTTGGTGATGGGGAGCCAATGACTTTAGAAGAAATAGGAGTTAGGCTTGGGGTTACAAGAGAAAGAGTACGGCAGATAGAGGCAAAAGCAATGGAAAAGCTTAGGGGGCCTAAGCGTAAAAAACAATTGTATGAGTGCTGGAGAAATTATTTTTTCATCGCTTGATCTTTGATGTCTGTTTGTCCACCGGAAAAAGGGTGTGTACGGGCTAAAAAATGGGTGATACACACACTATTTGGGCTGGACATCAGGACATTTGGACATGATTTATTGGAAATTTAATTTTATGGCGCCACCTCGCTAAAGAGGTGGCGCTATTCTATTGTAATTTGGTATCAATTTTAATGTATATATTTTTTGTATTAAAAGTTTATCGTTATAGTCTGTTTTATGGTATAATAGATGTAACAAATTTGATGTTCGTCAAAAATAATATAAAAATAGCTCCCTGCATAACACAGAGAGCTGTACCGATACTACTTATCTCGGTAATGGGAGCCACATTGGACTATTTTTATGGTCTCATTTTCAATTTTATAAACTATACGGTTAGCATCATCAATGCGCCGGCTCCAGTAGCCAGATAAGTTTTCTCCCAGAGGTTCCGGTTTCCCGATACCAGAGTAACCGTTTCTATCAATATCTTTTATGAGATTCAGAATCCGCTTTAAGGTTTTCTTGTCCTGCTTTTGCCAATAGCAGAAATCATCCCAAGCGTCATCAGTCCATGATTTAATCATCGTAATTTACCTCATGGACAGTGCCACCTGTTGCTTCCATCTGGGCAATAGATGCCTTCAAGCGTGACATATTTTCATCGGAGTAAAAAGGATCAGCGGATACCTCAAAAGGAATACGGCGTTCTCTGCATACTTTCTTTGCGAAAATAGTAAAAGCTGTAGTCATGGTCATTCCCATGTCTTTACAAACAGCTTCCATCTTTGTTTTTAATTCTTTTTCCAAGCGGAAATTTACAGCTACCTGCTCCATTTCGATTACCTCCTTTTATTCAATTATAAAGAAAAATATATACATTGTAAAGAAAATTCATTACAAAACAGGAGTGATACTATGTCAAAGATTTATGGATATGCCCGGATCAGCAGAAAAGAACAATCTATAGATCGCCAGATTCGGAATATAATAGCAGCATGTCCGGATGTACACATGGTACAAGAGGCATATACCGGACGGACAATGCAGCGTCCAGAGTGGGACAAGCTGTTTTCCAAGGTGTCCAATGGTGACACTATTATTTTCGATTCGGTGAGTCGGATGTCTAGGTCGGCAGATGAAGGTGTGACCACATATTTCCAGTTAATGGACAGGGGCGTGTCCTTGGTTTTTTTGAAGGAGCCATACATAAATACGGCAACATATATGGAGGCTTCTCAGCAGAGTATCCAATCCACTGGTAACGATATAGCGGACATATACATCGATGCGACCAATAAGGTTATTAAGCTGTTGGCAGAAAAGCAGATTATTAAGGCCTTTGAACAGGCAGAAAAAGAGGTGTCGGATCTGCGGCAGCGGACTAAAGAAGGCATTGAGACCGCGAGATTGAATGGTAAACAGATTGGACAGCAGGTTGGGCGAAAGCTAAATGTAAAGAAAAAGGCACCGGCTATGGACAAAATACGGCAGTATAGTCGAGATTTTGAAGGCAATCTTAGTGATGTAGACACCATGAAGTTGGTTGGGTTGAGCCGCAATACATATTATAAATATAAGAAGGAATTATTGGCTTATTATGTCCAAATGTCCAGATGAAAGGGTGTGTCATCATTGGATATAACTACTAAAAAGCAAATCTTATATATTTTGTAAGGGGCTTTTCTGTGGTGTCGATTAATGTGTTTGAAAGAAAAGGAAGTGTCCCGGTCATGTACGGCTTGACAATTTTGTCGAGATAGATGGAAAATGTGTCATCATCGTGCAACGACCACTTTGAGGTGCTACTCCAGAAAGAAGTTATATGTTCGTTGATTATTTCTTTGGAGATAGGTTCCTCGTATTGCTCAACAGGTTCAAAGCTACCATAAGCTAGTCTGTTGCTGGTATTGTATATCCACGTGTGGTTATGGAAAGGCTGGGGCACAGTAGTATAAAAATTACATTGGACACGTACAGCCATGTTTTGCCTGATATGCAGGAAAAGGCAGTTGAAGCTATTGGTGCTGTGCTTGACAGCTGATCATGTTATCCCAAGGTCATTTGGCCTCGGGATTTTTTTGATTATCTTAATATAATAGAAGATAAATGTTTTTGTATTAAAAATCCCATGTCTTTTTAGTACATTATATTGCTGTGGTTCACTATGTTTTTTTACTATGGACCCACAAATGGACCCACAAGGACATTTATGATAATTAATCTCAAAAACACAAAACCCCAAAACCAGCATAAATACTAGCTTTGAGGTTATTTTTAAATGGTGCGAATGGCGCGATTCGAACGCGCGACCCCCTGCTTAGGAGGCAGATGCTCTATCCAGCTGAGCTACATCCGCAACAGTGTTATTTTACACTTT